>CAZPTC010000294.1:0-2660 GCA_964589455.1 uncultured Desulfovibrionaceae bacterium
GACAAAGTCAACAAGCGACCGGCAGAGGGAATAGGTGCGGCTTTGCCGCGCCGTAGCTGCCCGAAGGGTGCTCATCGCAGATGAGCATTTGCCTTAGTCGCAAGGCGACTTAGGCAAACAGACAGCAGCGCAATGACCGAATGCCGTGCCTTTCCGCCCGGCGACAAAGGAGCCGGTGGGCGGCACAAACACCCGAAGGGGGTTTGTCATCAGTCTGATGGATACTATGAAGGCAGCCACTCGGCTGCCTTCATAATTATCCTTGACAAGCCGTCTTGTGCTTTCTATTTTTAACGAGACAACAATGTGACGTGAACAACAGGCACTAACAAGAGCCCTGAGGCGCATCCTAACGGGAAATGTATGCAGGAAACCAATAAAAGCCGCGTTCTTATAGTGGACGATACGCCAGAGAATATTTGGATTCTCATGGAGGCCCTCAAAACAGACTTTACGGTTATGGTCGCCAAAGACGGCCTCACAGCCCTGCGCCTTGCCAGCGGCCCCAATGCACCGGATGTTATTCTGCTGGACGTTGTTATGCCTGGTATGGATGGCTACGAGGTGTGCCAGCGCTTAAAAACAAACCCGCAAACGCGCAATATTCCGGTTCTTTTTGTTACAGCACAAACAGATACAGGCAATGAAGCCCACGGCCTTGCCCTTGGCGCTGTGGACTATATTTCCAAGCCCTTCCAGCCTGCCCTTGTTAAAACCCGCGTGCGCAATCAAATTGATTTAAAAAAGCACCGCGACCAATTGGACGAGCTTGTACGCGAACGTACCAAAGAGCTTATACTTACCCAGGAAGTTACCATTGAGGCTATGGCAACCATTGCTGAATGGCGCGACCCGGAAACCGGGGGGCACATTAAACGCACCCAGAACTATGTGCGTGCCCTTGCCAAGCATTTGCAGCAACACCCGGACTTTATGGAGCACCTTACAGAAGATACTATTGAGCGCCTGTACCTTTCTGCACCGCTTCACGATGTTGGTAAGGTAAGTATACCGGACTCCATACTCTTAAAACCCGGCAAGCTTACAGATGAAGAGTTTGAAATAATGAAAAAGCACACCATTTATGGCCGCGAAGCCCTGGCAAATGCAGAGCGACGCCTTGGCGGTGCTTCTTTCTTGCGCCTTGCGCGCGAAATTGCCTATAGCCACCACGAGCGCTGGGATGGCAAGGGCTACCCACAAGGCATTGCTGCAACAGAAATTCCCCTTGCTGCCCGCCTTATGTCTGTAGCAGATGTGTACGATGCCCTTGTTTCCCGCCGTGTATATAAAGCGCCCCTTGAACATACTGAAGTTGTCAGCATACTTTCGGCAGGCCAGGGCACACAGTTTGACCCCAAAATTATAGACGCATTTCTGGCTATACAGGATGAATTTCAAGAAATAGCCTCTTCCTTTGCTGACAGCGCAGAATTGTAGTTTTCTGTGCAAAACCCTTCCACACCCATGCTTTTTCGCATTGCCCTGCTTTCGCCCCCCTATTCTACCCTGCTGTATAAAGCGCCGGAAAATGGGCAAGACTGGCCACATGGCCTGCGTGTTGCGGTACCCCTTGGTAAAGGCGTGCGCGCGGGTATTGTGCTTGGCACACAAGCGGCTACAGATGCCCCGGAAGGCATAGAAATAAAAGCCATTGCCTTTGCTCTGGAAAAAAGCCCTCTGCTTAACCAAGACTATTTAACTCTTATCCATGAACTGGCCCTTAGGCAAATGGTATCTGAAGGGCATATTTTAGGCACTGTACTGCCGCGCGGCCTTCGCGTTGTCAGGCAAATGCAGGAAGAACATGTTTTTGCCCTGGCTGTTGACCCCCCTTGGCCTGTGCGCCCCAATGCAGCCAAGCAAATTGCCCTGTTAGAGTTTTTATTCAACAATGGCCCCCAGCGGCGCAAGCCTTTGCTGGCAGCCCTGCCAGATTCCGCCCCTACCCTTAAAGCCCTTGTAGAAAAAGGCCATGTTCGCCTTGCTTCAGAAGATGAAGCGGATATTCCTTCAGAAAACTCTCTGGAAGCCTACCCCCAGGAGCTTTTGCCACCGCCCATGCATAAGGGCGAAAATTTTACTCTTTCCCCAGAACAGGCCCAAACCCTGCAAAGCCTTAAAAACGCCCTGGATGCCAATAAACCCAGCACGCATTTGCTTTTTGGCATAACAGGCAGTGGCAAAACAGTTGTGTACCTTGAGCTTGCAGCTCTTTGCCTGCGTATGGGCAAAAGTATACTTTTACTTGCGCCAGAAGTAGCCCTGTGCCTTAAACTATACCGGGACGTGCAGGCAAGTATGCCCACTGCGCCGCTTTTTCTTTCCCACGGGTACCAAAGCCCTTCCCAGAGAGAAAAAACTTTCCGCGCCCTCGCCTGCCGGCAGGAACCCTGCGTGATTGTGGGTACACGCTCTGCCCTTTTTCTCCCTGTGCCAGCCCTTGGTGCCCTTATTTTGGATGAAGAACATGACGGCTCGTTTAAACAGGAAGAAGGCCTGCCCTATCAGGCCAAAGAAATTGCCTGGCAAAAAGCCGCCCAGCACAATGCCCTGCTGCTTTTAGGCTCTGCCACACCGGATGTTAAAACCTTCTTTGCCGCAACAGAAGGGCGCTTTGCCATGCACAAGCTGCCTGCCCGTGTGGGCGGCGGCTCCCT
>CAZPTC010000295.1:0-2650 GCA_964589455.1 uncultured Desulfovibrionaceae bacterium
GCGCATGGCTGTGCCACCGCCCATAACAATAAGGTCTGCCAAAGTACCATCTGTCCCGCAGGATATATCGCACACACGTGCGCCAAAGCCCTTGGCACCCGTAGCCTGAGGTGTGGCTTTTAACACAACAGCCCCTGCTCCGTCCCCAAAAAGTACAGATGTTGAACGGTCAGTATAATCCATACGGCGAGAAAGCGCCTCGCTTGCTATAAGCAAAATGACAGACTTAGGGTGCAAAGCCATAAATGCCCGCGCCATTTCCAGCCCATATAAAAAACCTGTACAAGCGGCATTTAAATCATACGCCATAAGTGGAAGAGAAGACTCCCCAGAGGTATCCCTGTGCAAAGCACCAACAGTAAGCCCCAGCTTGCCGGCCACATGGCAGGCCACACTGGGGCAAAGATGATCGGGCGTACAGGTAGCAACAAAAATATGGGTTAATTCTTCTGCCTTAACGCCTGCATCTGCAAGCGCTGCTTTGGCTGCAACTGTTGCACCATCGGAACAATTCCAATCAGCAGGCAAAATATGGCGCTGCCCAATACCCGTGCGCGAGCGTATCCACTCGTCACTGGTATCCATCATGGTTTCCAAATCCGCGTTGGTAAGCACATCCTCAGGGATATAGCAGCCTAAGCCGTGGATAAAGCAAGGTTGATTCATAGTGTCCTAAAAATAGGGAAAATAGGTACCCACTTTTCTGCCTTACAGAAAAAGAGCTGGGAAAACTATGCGCCTGTTACCACACTGCGTGCGTAGCGCGTTAGTTCATCATTTGCGCCAATGGCTTCTACCAAATGCTTGTGGGTATTACGCCCAACATAACGCGCAGCCATGCTGACAGCACTGGAAATGGCCTTTTCATTAGAAGCCCCATGACTCACAATGGCTACACCCTGCAAACCTAAAAGAGGCGCCCCGCCGTATTCAGCATAATCCATAACTTTTGCAAAGCTCTTAAAGCCCTTTTTGGAAAGCAAAGCCCCCATTTTGGACACAAAGCCAGCCCCCAAAAGCTCCCGCTTTAACACGCGCGAAAAACTCATACCAAGGCCTTCGCTCAGTTTCAGGGCCACATTACCCACAAAACCATCACAAACAATAACTTCTACATTGCCGGTAAACATATCCCGGCCTTCCGCATTACCAATAAAGTTAATGTTCTGTGCCATTTTAAGAAGCTCATAACTGCTTTTAACAAGCGCATTCCCTTTGCCTTCTTCTTCCCCAATGCTCAAAATACCTACGCGCGGGTTTTCATATCCCAGTAAGGTTTTGGCAAATGTAGAACCCATAATGGCAAATTGGAATAAATGCTGCGGCTTACATTCCACATTTGCGCCTACATCCAGCAAAAGCATAGGGTTTTTTTCTGTAGGCAAAATTGTGGCAAGCGCAGGGCGCTCCACCCCCGGTATACGGCCTAAAATGAACATGCCGCAAGCTACGGCTGCCCCAGAATGCCCTGCGCTTACAAGAGCATGGGCTGTTTCTTCCTTTACCAGTCGGCAGGAAACCTGGATGGAACTGTCCTTTTTGCGACGCAGAATGTCAGATGGCTTTTCGTCCATTTCTACCACTTCAGTGCAATGGACTATTTCATACTCCACACCCTTCTTATCCTTTTCAGGCATAGTGGCAAGAACAGCCTCCACTTCCTCCTGCTTGCCCACAAGGAGCAGCTTTATAGAAACAGGGGTCTTATCCACAGTAAGAAGCGCATTTTCTGAAGGTTCAGCCAAATGTCTGCCTGCATGGAAAGCGCCAGGCACAACCACAGAAGGGCCAAAATCTCCCCCCATGGCGTCCACAGCTATAACAATACTATTGCTCATCGGGTTTCATGTTGATGATTTCACGGCCCTTGTAAGAGCCGCAGGTGGGGCACACAGCGTGGGGCACTGTTGGCGCGCCACAGGAACAGTAAATAACCGTGGGTTTGGCAATGCGGTCGTGGGAACGGCGCATACCCTTACGGGAGTGGGATTTTTTATTCTGCTGGACTGCCATGACTTTCTCCTGGAATGGAACTATCGGTTTATTTTAAGACCCTTAAGCACTGCAAACGCATTTGCGCCTGCATCTTTTTCACAATCGCAAAGAGCCATATTCCTGTTTTTTCCGCAAACTGGGCAAATACCCTTACAATCTGCAGAACAAATTGGGTTCAGCGGCAATGCAAGAGAAAACTCTTCCCACAAAAGGCCTGCCAAATCCAACGTATATACCCCGTCTACCACGCGGATGCGGGTTTCAGGGTCTTCCCCATCATCACCGCCTGCCGGAACATGCAGCGCCTTAAACGCCTTTGTGGCATGGGACGGATTTTTTTCTTCTTCAACCGCTGCATGGGGAAATGTTTCGTACTCATCAAAGTGCAACGCAAGCTCTATAGGAGTATCTTCCGCACACCTTGTACAGGCCAGCGCCACTTTCCCTGTTAGCGTACCGCGCACAAGACACGCATCTTCCTGCGGGAATAAAAAAACTTCCGCCTTTAATGGCTCTAACACCTTGCAGGGTAAACCAAACTCCTGCATGGGTTTTTGCCACACTTCAGGGTCTTCCACTATACATGAAAAACCCTCTAAAGGCAGGCTGCGTATGTCTATGTGGGAAAAATCCCGCGGTATCTCCATATCTTCCT
>CAZPTC010000296.1:0-2604 GCA_964589455.1 uncultured Desulfovibrionaceae bacterium
TGCCACGTCTGCGGGTGATATAGGCGCGGGCAATAAGCATGGCAGGGTCATTGGTGTGCTCATCCTGCCCACCAATTTCTGTGTAATTATCGTACACATTTTCCAAAATATCCCGCAAACATACGCGCTGGGGGTGGCGCACCACACGCACTTTGTCCATAGGCGAAATGCGGTCTTCTAACTTGCACTCCATAAAAAAGAACAAGTCTTCCAAAGATTCCACTGCTGCCTTGGGGTCTTCGCGGCGGCCTTCTGCAATATCCTGCTGCAATTCAGCAAGACGGTCAGAAAGCAGTTGGATATCATCCTGATGTTTATTTTCAAATATATCGCGCACATATTGCAGGCGTTCCTGCAAAGCGTGGAGGCGTTTTTTCCATTCCATGTAAGCTCCTGAAAAAAGCGCAGCCGCGCTAGAACTTCAAAATACGGTCTGTATTTTTCTGCAAAAATTCCACATTAGACTGCATGGGCTCGCCCTTGGCATTTTCCCCTGTAAGGGCAAGGGTTTGTAAAAAGGCGTGGCCACGCGCAATAAGCTCTTCCCTGTTTGGGGCCCAAAGTATGGCAAGCGCCAGATTGGGGTCAAACTCTGTGGGGATATCGTACGGGTTTTCTTTAGAAAGGGGCACTGGCAAATGGGTATGCAAATCCAAAAAGGGCTTTTCTTCCCAGGAAAAATCCTGTATGGCGCCCACCCAGGGAGAAAAATTTTGCGCCGGGTTTTCCGCTATAAGGCGGTATTCCATAGCAAGGCCCTCAAAAGTAATATCGCTTTGCTTATATCCAAGGGGCTGGCCTAAAGCTGTGCGTATCTGCTCTTCAATAATATTAACCGGTTCGCCTTTCACGCGGGAAATGGCGGCAGAAGCCCCGTTTTCCACCTGTATGCGGGTGTTTACTTCCATAAGATAGGGCGTGCCATCTCTGGTGACAATCCATTCCCATGTGCCCACATTGTCATACCCTACTTTTCGGGCAAGGGTAAGGGAGTATTCGGTTATATCATCAAGCAGTTTTTGGGCGTCAAAGGGGTACTGGATAGAGCTGGGGTCAAAGCCAGGCGCTATTTCTATACGCTTTTGCAAACCTGTTGACTGTATGGAACAGTTACGGGTGCCAAAGTGCACAGGGTTTTTGCCTGTTCTGTCTGATAAAATTTGCACTTCAAGGTGATTAAAGTCGCGTATGCGCTGTTCAATAAGCACACCTTCGTCTTTAAACTGGCGCATGGCATAATTGCGTATGCGGCGGTATACAGAGCGGAAAAGGTCAATATCGTACACTTCCTCTATGCCCATGCCACCGCCACCGGCTGAGGCTTTAACAAGCACTAAGGGGCGTTCTACCCCTTGCTGGGACTGGAAGTCGTACAAATTACGCGCCACTTTTTCTGCTTCCATTTCATCGTAAATGGGCTTGTCAGAACCTGGCACTGTTGGCACACCAAGAGAGCGCGCAAGGCGCTTGGTGTTAATTTTATCCCCCAGCTCGCGGATAACCCGCCAGGAAGGGCCAATAAAAATAAGGCGCCTGTCCCTTTCTGTTACACGGCGCGCAAAGCGGAAATCTTCCGCAAAAAAGCCATAACCAGGGTGCACGGCCGTAGCTTCTGCGGCATCTGCCACAGAAAGCAGCTCATTGGCATCATGGTAAGAAGAAATTTTATAAAGACCCCTGCCATGCTCTTTGGCAAAGCGCACATGGCCAGAAGCGGTATCTTCCGCAGTGTACACGCACACAAAGCCAATACCCAGTTTTTGGCACGCCTTAGCAATGCGCACGGCTATTTCGCCTCGGTTGGCGATAAGTACGGTATGGGATGTTAAATTCACACCTGTATCCTTAAAGAAACAATAGCATTATGGAGTTGCGGAAAAAAAACCACAACATGGGCAAAAAAAACTCCCCCAAGGGAGCGCGTTTTTGTTTAAGCGGAAAAAATACTACCCAAGTTCTAAAAAAAACGCAAGAGGCGAAAACGCACATTCCACAAAGGGCAAAGGCTGGCTTAAAACAAAAACCCCGGCAATGCCGGGGAAGGGAGGTTTGTAGACAAAAAGACAACAATTAGGAAAGCATAGTTCTGGCATAGCCGCGCGCGGCCTTGGTTGTTTGGCGTAAATCTACCACCTGGGCGCGTATTTGTTCCAAAAGCTCCGCACCTTCTTCCCGGATAAGCTGGTTATAGCCTTGTATGGCAATAAGCTTTACATAGTAGTCATCCGGGTCATCTTCATCCATCACGCGAGCGGCCTCTGCCATAAGGCCTTCGCGTTCATTAAAATGCTCTTCTGCTGCTTCTACTTCGCCACTTCGCATGGCATCCAGCTCATGCTGGGCAAGAATAAGAGCGCGGTCTAGTAAGGTAAGGGCGGCCATGGGAAACTCCTGTGCAGGCACGTTTTCAGACTACTGGCAAACCTTTTTTGGGTTTGCGCGTTTGTCTTAGGCGGCAATAGACTGGCATATCTGGCTTCGCAGGTTTTGTATGCTGCCTTGCCATGCTTCACAGACAGGGTGGAATTCAAATTCCAAAAGGTCTGCCAGCATAATCCAGTCTTCGTTTTCCAGCACCTCGCTCATTTCACCCAAAAGGGAAGA
>CAZPTC010000297.1:0-2578 GCA_964589455.1 uncultured Desulfovibrionaceae bacterium
CCTGTCACCAATCAAGGGGGTTCGGGGGGGATTATCCCCCCCGATAGCATTTTCACGGGGGTTTTGGGGCAGCGCCCCCAATAGTAGTACGTGCTTACTTTTTCCCAAAGCTACGCAAGCGCAGGGCATTGGTGACTACAGAAACGGAGCTGAGCGCCATAGCCAGGGCGGCAATAGCGGGGTTAAGCAAGGGGCCGCCAAAGGCGTATAAAAGACCGGCTGCTGCGGGGATACCCAAGGTGTTGTAGCAGAATGCCCAAAAGAGGTTTTGCTTGATATTGCGCAAGGTAGCGCGGGAGAGGCCAAGGGCTGTGGGCACGGCTGCAAGGTCGTGGCGCATAAGCACCATATCTGCGGAAGCCATAGCAACGTCTGTGCCGCTGTGTACGGCAATACCTACATTGGCCTGGGCAAGGGCGGGGGCGTCGTTAATGCCGTCGCCCACCATAAGGACTTTGCGGTTTTGTGCTTGTAATTGTTTAATGGCGTCCACTTTGCCGTCTGGCAGGACGTCAGAAATTACTTGGTCAATGGCGGCCTGGTCGGCAATATGGCGGGCTACAAGGGCATTGTCACCTGTAAGCATAACTGTGCGGATGCCCATAGCATGCAGGGTTGCAATGGCTTCTGGGGCGCTTTGGCGCAGGGTATCGGCAATGGCCAGCAGGCCCAGGGTTTTGCCTTCTGTGGCAAGGTACATAAGGCTGTTGGCGCTTTGTTCAGGGGAAGAAAGGGAGTCTGGTATAGGGGCATGGGGGGTGACAAGGCGGGCATTGCCAAGGTAGTAGAGGGTACCGTCTACAATGCCTTGTACGCCGTGGCCGGGGATGGCTTTAAAGTCTTGGACAGGGGGGACGGGGGCATTGTCTGTGTGTTCTATGTAGCTGAGGCGCACGGCTTCTGACAATGGATGTTCAGACTGGCTTTCCAAGGCGGCGGCAATGCGCAGAATTTCTGTGGTGTCTGTGCTCTCTGTGGCTGGGGTGATGGAGACAACGCGGGGCCGGCCTTCTGTAATGGTGCCGGTTTTGTCAAACACTACGGTGTTGATGCTGGCAGCTTCTTCCAGGGCGGTGCCACCTTTGATAAGAATACCCAGCTCTGCACCGCGCCCCATACCCACCATAAGGGCTGTGGGGGTAGCAAGGCCAAGGGCGCATGGGCAGGCAATAACCAGCACGGCTGTAAAAATGCTGAGGATAAAGCCAGGGCTGGCACCTGCAAAAAACCAAATGGCAGAAGCAAGAATGGCAATAACAAAAACTGCCTGCACAAATATGCCGGAAACTTTGTCTGCAAGGCGGGCAACGGGGGGGCGCTCTCCCTGGGCTTCTTCCACAAGGCGGATAATCTGGGCAAGGGTACTTTCTGCACCAAGACGCACGGCTTCCATAGTAAAGGAGCCGTTTTTGTTCAAGGTGCCACCTGTAACAGGGTCTCCGGGAGCTTTGGAGAGCGGCTTGCTTTCACCTGTAAGCATACTTTCATCTACATAACTTTCACCAGAAATAACATTGCCGTCTACAGGCACTCTGTCACCGGGGCGCACACGCAGCACATCACCCTTGCGTACTTGGTCAAGGGGTACTGGCACATCCATGCCATTTTCCACACGCAAGGCCATTTTGGGGGTTAAGTCCATAAGCGCGCGTATGGCGTCAGACGTATGGCGGCGCGCCCGACTTTCTAAATATTTGCCAAGCAAAATAAGCGTGATGATAATGCCTACAGATTCATAATACAGCTCATGCGCAAAATGGGCCTGCCCCTGCCATACCCAATAAGTGGAATATAAGCTGTACAAAAAGGCCGCACCTGTGCCCACCGCAATAAGGGAATCCATGTTGGGGCCGCGGTGATATATAGCCTTAAAGCCGCTTACATAAAATTTATACCCCACGGCCATAACAGGCAGAGTGAGCAAAAGCTCTGTAAGCGCATAGCGCAAAGGAAAATCTTTAGGGGAAAGAAATGCAGGGAATGGCAAGGCTATTACATCCTGCACAAAACCCATAGGCGCCATAGCTATATAAAAAAGCGGTATGGCAAAGACAGCAGCCAGTATAACTTTAAGCCTGGCCTTACTATCCTCTTGCACGGTTTCTTCTTCTGTATGGCCCGCTTGCTCCGGTACCCACGGGGCAGCAGAAAAACCTGCCTTGGCTACCGTTTCTTCTATGCGCTGAGGGGTTACCTGCGCAGGGTCATAGCTAATGTGCAGCTTCTCTGTGGCTAAATTAACGGTGGCAGATTCTACACCCGCAACCTTGCCCAGCCGTATTTCTATAAGCCGTGCGCACGCGGCGCAGTTCATACCTGTTATCGCATATATTTCTGTTCGCATAGTGTGTCGCTTGGGGGAGGGAAAACCCTTTTTGTGAACAAAAAGGGTTTTCCCCTCCCCCAAACCCCCTCCTTTTCCCAAAAAAACTTTTTAGCTAATTAGCACACACTCTCAACAAGACTCTACCTCAGAAATAAGGCTGCTACTATTATTTGCAAGCAGGAAAAAGATGTAGCAGCAAAAAAATATAGTCTCTGGTCTGGCAAGCCAGAACAGAGACTATATAAAAAGTTT
>CAZPTC010000298.1:0-2557 GCA_964589455.1 uncultured Desulfovibrionaceae bacterium
AAAGACATGGTGCTGAACAACACAAGTTCTAACCAAACCTACACCTACATGTATAAAGGTGTGGAAACCACCGTTAATCTTGCCCCTGGTGCCACTGCCGCAGATTTTCTTAAGTCTTTGAATGAAGACCCCAATAACCCGGGCGTGCTTTTCTCCTTTAAACAGGATGGTTCCGATATTCGCCTGCATACACAAGATGCAGAAACAAAGAAGGATATTGTGCTTGCTGGTTCTGGCTCTATACCAGAATTAGGCATGCTCTCTACCTTCACCGCAAAAGACGCCGTGATTAACGATACAGGGGCTGCACAGCAATACAACTGGTCTATTAATGGCACTAACCATAGCTTTGAAGTGCCGGCTGGTACAACGCTGGAGCAATTTGTGGATTTATTCAATAAATCCAAAGGAAACTCTGGCGTACGCGCAAGCCTGGTGGATGATGGCACGGGCGTTTTTTCGCTGAAATTTCAAGAAATTGACACCACCATAAACAGCTCTGGTGCAGATGCCAATATAAGCTACTTCTATAAAGACAAAACTGTAAGCCTTGCTGTGCCAGATGGCACCACCATGCGCGGCTTTGTGGATCTTTTTAATGATGACCCCAATAATGCCGGCCTTACAGCCCGTATGGAAGGTGGCCCCAATGGTTACAGCGTAAACTTTTACGATACGGAAACAGGCAAGCTTGTAACCCCGCCAATGGATACGGATATTGCTGCTCTGCGCAAGCCTTTCCGTGCGGCAGACCCTGCCACAAGCCTTAACACCACAACTGCCAACAAAAAGTTTACCTATGTGCAGGGTGACAAGGAAATAACAGTTGACCTTAAGCCTGGCATGAATATTAACCAGCTTGCCAGCGCCATTAACGCGGGTAATCCCACAATAGAAGCCTCTGTTGTGGGTAATGCAACAGATGGTTTTACCCTTGAATTAAAAGATAAAGCCACTGGTGACCCCATACCTTTAATCTTTAACAGTAATTCCACCACAGTGGACAGCAAGGGCGTCACCGCGCTTGCTGATATGCGGGATATTGGGGAAGTAGAGCCAGATGTAAGCACACGCCTTACAGCCCTTGGCGGTATGCCGTCTTGGACAGGTAAAAAGCTTGTGGCAAACCCAAGCCTCACAGACCAGACCTATACGTACACCTATAAAGGTAGCACGGTTAGCCTTACTGTTCCCTCCGGCACCACTATGGAAGAGTTTGTGAAGCTCTTCAATGACGACCCTGCAAATGCCGGGGTTGTAGCCTCTTTGCGCGCTACAGGCGCAGGCTATGTGCTGAGCATGAACGATAAAACCACAGGTAATATTGTTAATTTAGAAAATGTTACCACAGATATGGAGCTGTTAAAGCCAGCCCCAGATAACTGGTATATCCGGGAAGCACAAGACGCCCGCTTTAACTTAAATGGCTGGCCCCAGGAATTTACCTCTTCCAGCAATACCCTGAACGAAGAATACATGGATGGTCTTACCATTACCATGAAAAGTGTGGGTAAAACAGAGTTTACGGTTTCTACAGATACTGCTGGCATGAAGGAGAATATTAAAAACTTTGTTACAGCTATTAATGACTTGCGTGGCAAGATAAACGAACTCACCAAGGTTGATAAAGACAAAGCAGTAAAGGAATTTGACCCAGAAAAGCTTAGCTCGCAAATGACCTGGCAAATGGGTTCTGCCCTTACAGGTAACTATGGCGTGCAGCTTTTAACCACGCGCCTTAATAACATTATTTCTACGCCTCTTATTGGCTATCAAATGCCAAAAGACGCAAATGACCATATTTACAATACATTGTCTGCCGTGGGCATCAGCACTGTCACAGATGAAGCTGACCCGGAATTTGGTCTTTTGCGTATTGACGATAAAAAACTGGACGAAGCGCTTGCCAAAAATCCGCAAAGTGTTGCGGAACTTTTCTCTGCCGATAAAGTGGCTTCCACAGACTCCTTAGACTTTTCTATTGCCAATACTACCAGCAGCACCAAGGCAGGCAGTTACAAAGTTTCCTATTCTGTAGACGCTAATGGCAACCCGTACGATGTGTATATTAACGGGGCGCTTGCCAGTTCAGACAGCAATTTTCCCGGCCGCTTCACAGTTGCAGATATGAATAACCCTGCGGCTGGTATGGCTATCCAGTTTTCTATAGGTGCCCTCAGCGAAGGGGCATACACAGGCAGTATCCACGTTAAGCAGGGCAAAGGCGGCGAACTGGCAGACTTTTGCTACAAAGAAGTGCAAAACGATAAGGATAACAATGAGCGTGGGGCTATTCCCATTCTTATTGATAACTACCGCGATATTGTGAAAAACATAGACAAAAAAATAGCGCGGGAAACCACCCGTGTTTCCCAGTGGGAAACACGCATGAAACTGAAGTTTGCCAGGCTGGATACTCTGCTTGGTCAGTATGACAAGCAAATGGAGAAAAATGCCTCCGCTTTAGCGCAGGCAAAAGCAAATAACAGTAGCAGCAGTAGCTGACGCTTTGCGTACCAGATTTGCCTGTTACAAAATCTGTTTTTGTCACTTTTTA
>CAZPTC010000299.1:0-2539 GCA_964589455.1 uncultured Desulfovibrionaceae bacterium
GCCCGTATGACCCAGATTACAAAGGCAAAGACCAGTTTCTGCCTATTATGGGCGATGTAGCAGGCATTTACACAGAAGAAGAACTGCACCACATCCGCATGTTGTATGCAGAAAATATTACTGTATGCGACAAGTATTTTGGCGAACTTATTGACGCTGTGCGCCGTCTTGGCTTTGAAGAAAACACCCTGATGATGATTGTTTCTGACCACGGCGAACCCCTTGGTAATGGGGAGCATGGGCACGGCATTATGCGTAAGTGTCGTCCTTGGCCGTATGATGAGCTTGTACACGCCCCCATGATGCTGCGCGCCCCTGGCGTGAAAGCTGGCCAGCGCATTAAAGCCTTTACCCAGTCTGTAGACGTGGCCCCCACAGTGTGCGACTGGCTTGGCATTGGTGTACACCCGGATATGCAGGGCAAATCTTTGCTGCCTTTAGTGCGCGGCGAAGTTGCTAAAGTGCGTGACTTTGCTATTGCAGGTTACTATAAATATTCCTGGTCAATTATTACAGATGAGTGGAGCTATATCCACTGGCCTAAGAAGCAGGCTGAAACAGCCATTGACAGCATGATTGGCATATACGCGGAGGACAGCACCGCTATTATTGAAAAAGGCATTGACGCTGCCCAGCTCCATAAAGAAGCCGCCACCCTTGACGGCGAAGACCAATGGACTTGCACACCAGGTGCTGTTTCCAGCGTGCCAGAAGGCGATGAGCTGTACTCTAAAACAAAAGACCCGCATCAGTTACACAATGTCATAACCCAGCACCCAGAAGTTGCCCAAGAACTGCTGAAGAAACTGCGCGGCTTTATGTCTGAACTTAAGGCTTCCTAAGTCTTAGAGGATACCCGAAAATAAAGGCCATAGCTGTTTTTTTCAGCTATGCCCTTTATTTATCCTATGGGAATATCTTACACACTTTTCATATTCGTATTTGCGGCATTTTCTTTATCTTCTTCTTTCTGGGCCCACTGCACTATATCTGAAATATCATCCATCAAATCTGTGAGCTGACTATCGGAAAGAATGCCCGATTTTTTTAATTCTTTTCTTAAACTGCCAAGCGCTTCTTCCGTAAGTTCGCCTTTTTCTGGAATGCCAGAGCGGAATGCGCGCTCTACAAGTGCAAGCACTTCTTTTTTGTCAGCTTCATTAAGGCCAATTTTGTCAATAACCTCTGCCATTTTTTCCATTGCATGCGCTAAAGTTGGGTTTTTAAGATAGTCACGGAATTTTTGCTGCACGCTTTTTTCAGAAGATTCAGTTTCCTGTGCATTACTTGTGCTTGCAGAAACGCTTTGCATTTTGCTTTCTTGCATAAGCTTGCGTGCTTCATCGGATATAAAAACTGTATCTTGCTGCGCTGGGTACAGTTTATTGTTTGTATTTGTATATGTTTTTCTTTCTTGTACTATGGATTGAACGTGGCTATAGCCCATAATTGAATCAAGCATACAAACCTTCCATTGCAGACAGCGGTAGGGCAATATTTTCCCTTTTATGTTTTCTGGATTAAATTATGCAAAAAATATACCATACGGCAGTATAGGAATGTTTTGCATAGTATTTTGTTGTTATTTTGCAAAAATACACCGGTTTTGCTCATAGCACAGGCTTTTGACAAAGTACGCGATAGAATAGGCAGCTCCTTGACCCCTGTAAAATTGAGCAGTATGCTTAACGTACTAAAAAAAACAGGCTGGTGCATTATGACAAACCCACACGCAAAACAATCATCATTGCTTGTTCTGGCAGGTTTTCTTGCGGCTTCTGCTGTTGCGGCTATTTTTGGCGGCTATTTTACGGCAAAAGTTACTATCACCACGTTTTATGCCGCACTTGCCAAACCGGTTTGGGCTCCTCCTGGCTGGCTTTTTGGCCCTGTGTGGTTTTGCCTGTATATTGCCATGAGCCTTGCTATGTGGCTGGTATGGAAAAAAAAGCCCATAACACCCTACAAAGAGTACACAGTTGCCCAAGCACTCTGGTGGGGACAGCTTGTTTTTAATGCAGCATGGCCTGCGGTCTTTTGGTTACAGCCTGCTGGTATGGCGCCATTTATTGCCTGCGCTGTCCTGGCAGTGGCCATTGTGGCCTGTATACTCAAATTCCGCCCAATATCAGCACCAGCCGCCCTACTTATGCTCCCATACGTTGCGTGGGTCAGCTTTGCTACTGTACTTTCTTTCTCTCTGTGGCGTATGAACAGCGCCATTTAGCAGCTTCTTTAGGCCTTTTTTGTATGGAAGCAGCTTTTTAAGCGTTTTTGGCTGTCACTGCCCATAGTCAATTTGCTCATGTGCAATACAAAGGGCGTTTCACCGATTATGGAGAAACGCCCTGTTTTTTATGTATCACCTATATTATTTCATTACACTTGGTAACCATAATGCCAGTTGTGGGAAAGCAATAAGCAATCCAACAAGCAAAAGTACACCCAAAAATACAGGGGTAATTTTTTTGAAAATAGCCTGCACAGGCACATCACTTACAATAGATGACATTGTGAATACAATAATGCCTACAGGTGG
>CAZPTC010000300.1:0-2535 GCA_964589455.1 uncultured Desulfovibrionaceae bacterium
ACTTGCCAACTTTATTTCCCACTCAGTTATGGTAGCTTTTACGTCTGGCGCAGCTATTCTTATTGCTTTAGGGCAGGCAAAAAACTTTCTTGGGCTTAGTTTTGCATCCCCAGTTGGCACCCTTGGCTTACTCAAAGAAACAGTGGCGCAAATACCCTTTTTAAACCCCTGGGCTCTGGGAGTAGCGCTATTTACACTGGCTGTTGCTATTGCCCTTAAACGCTACGCCCCAAAAAGCCCAGACTCCCTCATTGCTATTGTGGTTGCCGCCCTTTTATGCGCCATTTTTGACCTTGGCAGTAAGGGCGTTATGCTTGCAAGTGCTGTGCCTTATGGCTTGCCCCCACTTTCTTTGCCTTCTTCCCTTTCTTTGGGCGACTGGAATGCGCTATTTCTGCCGGCAATGGCCATTGCGCTTTTAGGCTCTGTGGAGTCTTTGGCTATTGCCCGCACAATGGCAAGCCAAAAAGGCGATAAATTAGACGGCAGCCAGGAGCTTATGGGGCAAGGCCTTGCCAATATTGTGGCCGGTTTTTTTTCCGGTATACCAGGCTGTGGCTCTTTTTCCCGCTCTGCCGTTAACTTTATGGCTGGGGCTACATCCCGCTTTTCTGCGGCTATGTCTGGCGTGCTTACCCTTGCGGCTCTTCTGGCACTTGGCCCTCTTGTGCGCTTTATCCCCATTCCCTCCCTGGCGGCTCTTCTGCTGCTTATTTGTTGGAATATGATAAAGTGGGAAGAAATACGCTTTACTTTACGCGCCACCCGTTCTGACGCAGCGGTATTTCTTATTACCTTTGCCGCAGTGCTGGTGCTGGACTTGGAAAAAGCCGTGTTTCTGGGTGTGCTTATTTCCCTGGGGCTTTTTTTACGCAAGGAATCTCACCCGCATGTACGCCGCCTTGCCCGCCACCATTTGCCCAATAAAGAAGATGGCTGGGCGCTTAACTGCCCCTACCTTGCCAGCTATGTGCTGGAAGGCCCCCTCTTTTTTGGCGCTGTGAGCGAGCTGGAGCGCTCCCTCAATGAAATGGAGCACGCAAAGCACCGCATACTTTTGCTGGATATAAGCCATGTACACCTTTTGGACGCAACAGGCGCGTATGCCCTTAAGGGCTTTTTGCATCGCTGCGCAAAACGGGGCATAAAAGTTATTATTGCAGGCTCAAATGACGATGTACGCGGTATTCTTACCCGCACAGGTCTTTCCCGTGGTAAAGAAGGTGCCTACCTTGCCGGTAACAGTGAAGGCGGCTTTTTCCTTTCTACCACCCTTTTGCTGGAATCTTGCTCCTGCCAAGGTTGTATGCAGTGCGCACATGGCCGCCTTGCCCTTGAAGAAGCAGAAAAAGAGCAATCCATTCTGCCAGAATGCTTTTACGATGAAAAAGGCGAATCCTGGCTGAGTACACCCAATACCCCATCCGGCAATCCACCCACTATGCCGGACACTCAGGGTACCTTTACCCCAAAGCCTTCCAAGTAAACCATGCCCACTTCTACCCTGCCTATACACCCTGCTGCCCCTTGGCTTGCCCCTCTTGCTGGCTGGTCAGATGCCGCCTTTCGCCTGCTTTGCCGTGAACAGGGCGCATCTGTTACCTGTACAGAAATGGTAAGCGCCAAAGGTCTTGTGTACGGGGGCCGCAACACAGAAGCTCTTTTAGACGCAGACCCCGCAGACACCCCCCTTGTTGTGCAGCTTTTTGGGGAAGACCCCGTCTTTATCCGGCAGGCTGTCCATTTACTACAAGATCGCGGTTTTACATGGTTTGATTTGAATATGGGCTGCTCTGTTCCCAAAGTTACCAAAACAGGTGCAGGTGCCGCCATGCTCAAAGACTTTGCCCGCACCCTGGATGTTGCCTCCGCCTTTTTTGAAGCCGCAAGCCCAAATGATATACCCCACGCTGGCGTAAAAATTCGCCTTGGCTGGGAAAAAAGCCCAGATTCCCCCGCAGAATCTTTAGAGCGCTGCGCCGCCTTTATGCAAAGCCTTGCAGAAAGAGGTGCCGCCTGGATTACCCTGCACCCCCGCTATGCCCGCCAAGGCTTTACGGGCGTGGCAGACAGGCAGGCCTTTGCCTTTCTTGCCCATGCCCTCCAGAGCAAAGCCCCCCTTATTGCCAGTGGAGACATTTACAGCGTGGAAGACGCCAAAGAATATATAACCCTTGGTGCCTCAACCGTCATGTACGCCAGAGGTGCCATGACACGCCCCTTTATATTTGCAGAGCATAAAGCCGCTTTTTCTGGCTCCCCCTTACCGCCCTTTCCCCCATCTGCCCTGCACGCCCTTATTCTGCGGCATGCTGAGCTTTTGCGCCGCTTCTGCCAAAACCCAGAACGCCCAGACCTTGCCCTTGTGCGTATGCGCACCTTTGTGCCCCGCTATATAAAAGAAATGGAAGGCGCCAAGCACTTACGCCTTGCCCTGAATACCTGCCAAAGCTGGCAAGATTTTGAGGTGTTGGTGGGTGAAGCGCGGGGGGGGGGGGGGGGGGGGGGGGGGGGGGGGGGGGGGGGGGGGGGGGG
>CAZPTC010000301.1:0-2530 GCA_964589455.1 uncultured Desulfovibrionaceae bacterium
GTTTGGGGGGGATTATCCCCCCCAAAAATTCTACCCTTCTACAATAAACTTTTCTCGCAGCACGCGAATAGCGTCGCGCAGGGTGGCGGCGCGTTCAAATTCCAGCTCGCGTGCAGCAGCGCGCATTTCCTGTTCCATTTCGATAATGCGTTTGGAGAGGGCTTCCGGATCCAGAAGCTCCGCTTGGGAAATAAGGGGCGCTGTAGGCTCTGCCACACGGGAAGCCTGTTTGCCACGGCGGGACTTGGGCTTTTCGTCCGTTGGGGTGTACAGGGAATGCAGGGCATTATCAAGGGGCTTCAGGATAGTTTGCGGGGTAATATCGTGGGCCAGGTTGTATTCAATTTGTTTGGCACGGCGGCGGTCAGTTTCTGCAATAGCAGCCCGCATGGACGCTGTAAGAACATCTGCATAAAGCAAAACCTGGCCAGAAGCATTACGCGCGGCGCGGCCAAAGGTTTGTATAAGACTGCCAGAAGAGCGTAAAAAGCCTTCTTTATCCGCGTCCAGAATGGCCACAAGAGAGACTTCTGGCAGGTCAAGGCCTTCACGCAGAAGGTTAATGCCCACTAGCACATCGTATTCTTTGGCGCGCAGGGCGTGGAGAATGGCAACGCGCTCCAGGGTTTCAATATCAGAGTGCAAATAGCGGGCTTTAACGCCCATAGTAAGCAGGTAATCGGTAAGTTCTTCTGCCATGCGCTTGGTAAGGGTGGTAATAAGCACACGTTCATTGCGGGCAGCGCGGGCCTTACATTCTGCAAGCAGGTCATCCATCTGGCCCTTTGTGGGGCGTATGGTAACGGGCGGGTCTGTAAGACCAGTGGGGCGGATAACCTGTTCTACAATAAGGCCTTGGCAGCGTTCCATTTCCCAGCGGCCGGGGGTGGCAGAAACATAGATGCACTGGTGTACGCGGCTTTGGAATTCTTCAAAAGTAAGGGGGCGGTTATCCAGGGCAGAAGGCAGGCGAAAGCCAAATTCAGTCAGGGTGGTTTTGCGGGAGCGGTCGCCTTTGTACATGGCGCCCACTTGGGGAATACTGATATGGGATTCGTCTACAAAAAGCAAAAAATCTTCTGGGAAATAGTCCAGCAGGGTGGCCGGGGCTTCGCCCGGTTTGCGGCCATCTAAGTGACGGGAATAGTTTTCAATGCCATTACAATAGCCAAGCTCTTGCAGCATTTCAAGGTCTAGCTGGGTGCGCTGTTCAAGGCGTTGGGCTTCTACAAGTTTATTGGCTTCGCGAAATTCAATAAGGCGGTCAGTCAGTTCTGTGCGTATATCTTCCATAGCTCGCAAAAGGTTGTCTTTATCAGAAACATAGTGGCTTGCAGGGTAGATAACGGTTTTGCCAATGCGCCCTAAAATATTGCCTGTGAGGGGGTCAATTTCGGAAATATCTTCTATTTCATCGCCAAAAAACTCAAGGCGCAGAGCGCGCTCGTGTTCGTAGGCGGGTATAACTTCCAATACATCACCACGCACACGGTAGGTACCGCGGTGGAAGTCGTAATCATTGCGGGTGTACTGCACATCAATAAGGGCACCCATAACAGCGTCCATGCTTATTTTTTGGCCACGCTCCACAGGGATAATAAGTTTGGCGTAGTATTCCGGGGAACCAAGGCCGTATATGCAGGAAACAGAGGCAACAATAATTACGTCACGCCGCGTAAGCAGCGCGTGGGTGGCGGCGTGACGTAATTTGTCTATATTGTCGTTAATGGCAGAGTCTTTTTCTATGTAGGTATCCGAACTGGGTACGTATGCTTCCGGCTGGTAATAGTCGTAATAACTGACAAAGTACTCCACAGCGTTTTCCGGAAAAAGTTCCTTAAATTCGCTGTAAAGCTGGGCGGCCAAGGTTTTATTGTGCGCCAGAATAAGGGCTGGGCGGCCCGTTTGCGCAATAACATTGGCCATTGTAAAGGTCTTGCCAGAACCAGTAACCCCAAGGAGTATCTGGTCTTTTATGCCAACATCAATGTTGGAGACAATATCTTCAATAGCCTGGGGCTGGTCGCCCATGGGCGCAAAAGAAGACTTAAGACGGAAGGGACTTTCTGCCATAGAAGAAGCTTACTCAGGTTTAGGTGCGTCAAAGGTAAAGGCGCTTGGGGCGCTTGACTCAGTTTTGTAGCCAAGCGTACGGCCTTGTGTATTTTTCAGGCCAGGGCTTTGGATAACCTGGGTAAGGCTTGCCACAACACTGGATATTTGGGAAAGGTCTTGCGGCACAATAAGGGTTGTGCTGGCTTTGGCAACATTGCCAAACTGGGTAACCCAAGATTCAGCAACGCGAAGGTTAGCAGCCGCAAGGCCAGAAGGTGTACCCATTTGGTCAGCCACAAGGCGCAAAGCGTCTGCCGTTGCCACAGCCACATTTTCAATAAGGGCGGCTTCGCCTTGTGCCTGGTTTTTCATGGCCTGCATTTGGCCTTCAGATTCCGCAATGGCGGCAGCCTTTGCGCCTTCAGCGCGGTTCATGGCGCTTTGCATTTCCCCTTCAGACTGGGCAATAACAGCA
>CAZPTC010000302.1:0-2525 GCA_964589455.1 uncultured Desulfovibrionaceae bacterium
TGTTTTGGCAAGGGGTTTGGCTTAGTTTAACCATTTTTCTGTTTTGCCTGCATCGATCACATACAGGTCCGCATAGGCAAGGGTAAGAAAACCTTCAAACTGCTTACCATTTTTTCCCAGTGAATTGCCATAAAAGGTAAGCACTTCTGCATCTTCAGGGACATAGCGCAGCACTTCTTTATAATAGTTTTGGGCTTCCTGAAAAGCGCCCTGTTCATCCAGTACACGGGCCAAAAAAAAGCTGGCCATATAGTCCTTGGGGTTTTTGGCAAGGGCTGTGGTGAGGTGGGTATGTGCAGCGGCAAGGTTGCCTTTTTGGAATTCAAATATCCCTGTTTCCCGTATAATAAGCGGGTCATTGGGCGCAAGTTCCAACGCTTTTTGGAATTCCGCTGCTGCCTCCGTGATATTATTTTGGCGGCTTGCTACAATGCCCAAGCCCATGTGCTTATAGGGGTCAGTATCTGGCTTTGTGGCAAAAAACTGGGGGGCCTGCCGGGTATCACCATAATAGCCCCAAACCAGGCTTTGCACGCGGAAAAAGCGCGTATTGTCGTCCTTACGCTCTACAATACTGGCAGGCATACTTTGCAGCCTGCTGGACATGGCGGATATACGCGCCTGTAAGTCCGGGTGGGTAGAAAGGTACTGGGGTACTCCGCGTCCCCATAGATTACGCTGCATGACGGTAAAAGCGCCAAGCAGACCCTTGGGGTTATACCCGGCCTTTTGCATATATTGTATGCCAAAGTTATCCGCATCGCTTTCATCCCCACGGGAGTAGCTAAGCATGGCAGATGCCCCGGCTGCCCCGGCGCCTGCTATAATAGCATCCGGCCCTACTTCCCCTCTGGAAAGCGCAAGACCAGCCACAGAAGCCAGCAGGGTAGCAATGGTAATAAGCTGCCCACGCTGCAAACGGCTGGCAATATGCCTTTGTGTAACGTGCGCAATTTCGTGCGCCAGTACACCCGCCAGTTGGGATTCTGTTTCCAGACTTTGTATAAGCCCAGAATGCACAAACACATAGCCACCGGGTGAAGCAAAGGCGTTAAGGGAGGGGTCGTATATCACATAGGTATGGAAAGGGTATGGCTGTGGAGGCAATTCCGCCACAATGTCGTCTACCAGTTCTTTTATGTACAGTTTTACTTCTGGGTCTTCAATAAGCGGGAATGATGACTGGATGAACATGGCCATTTCACGGCCCATTTTCATTTCATCCGCAAGGTCAAAGCTAAATATCTCTGCCTGTGCCATACGCAAAGGCAGGGCAGGGCTGATAGCAAGAAGCGCCATAAGCGTGAATGTAAGTGCATGCCTGAATGTTTTGGCTATGGCAGCCTGACAGGTAGATACGCGGCTTTTAACAGCCAAGTTTATAAAGGAATATCCCATAGTTGGCCTCCGGGAGTGTCACGCACTTCCACGCCAAGGGCTATAAGGGCATCGCGGCAGGCATCTGCTTTTGCAAAGTCTTTTTCAGAACGCGCACTCAGGCGTTCTGCAAGTAAGCGTTCAACTTCGCCTATATCTATGCCACTTCTGGCGGCACTTTGTGTTTTTTGTGCAGCCAAAAATTCTGCTGGGGGAAGAAGGAATATCCCCAGAATTTTTGCCCAGTTGTCACGACTTTGCACAAAGGACGCTAAAATGGCCTTTGTACCTTCCAGTTTTTTATAGGGTTTTTCTTCAATAAGGCGGTTAACAAGGCGCACCATGCCAAATATATGGCCAAGAGCAGCGGCTGTATTTAAATCATCGTCCATAGCGTCAAAAAACGCTTTGTCCAGCTCGCTGTATTCTTTTGCTATTTCTGCTGGTACAGCACCTTTTTGAAAATTGCCAGTTTTAAGGTGTTGTTCTGCATTTTCAAGGCATTCGTAGATGCGCTTTAAGCCGCGCTCTGCCTCGTCCATGCTTTCTGGGGTAAAATCTATGGGGCTGCGGTAATGCTTGGAAAGCAAGAAAAAGCGCAGTACTTCCGGCAAGCGCTGGTGCAAAATATCGCGTATGGTTTTAAAATTGCCCAGAGATTTGGACATTTTTTCAGAATCTATTTGTACAAAGCCATTATGCACCCAGTAATTGGCAAAGGTTTTGCCAAGGGCAGCCTCGCTTTGCGCAATTTCATTCTCATGGTGCGGGAATACAAGGTCTTGCCCGCCACCGTGGATATCCAGCGGTAATGGCAAGTTTTTTTCGCTCATGGCAGAACATTCAATATGCCAGCCAGGGCGGCCTTTGCCCCAAGGGCTTTCCCAAAAAGGTTCGCCGGGTTTTGCGGCTTTCCAAAGGGCAAAATCTAAGGGGTCTTCCTTTTCTTCGCCAACTGCTACACGTGCGCCTGCGCGCAAGTCGTCCACATCTCTGCCGGATAATTTGCCATAGCTGGGGAAGGAGCGTACACGGAAGTACACATCGTCCCCCATTTCTGTAGATTTTGCGCTGTATGCATGGCCACTTACTATAAGGCGCTGACAAAGGTCAATCATATCTTGTATATAGTCAGTTGCGCGGGGTTC
>CAZPTC010000303.1:0-2501 GCA_964589455.1 uncultured Desulfovibrionaceae bacterium
TAATATCCACAAAGGCGATTTGCGGGTCATTTTGCATTTTTTCTTTGGAGAAAAGAGCCATAACTTTACCCGCAGCCGCACTGCCTTGGGCCACTGAAGCTGGGATATCTTTAGGCCCCTGGCAGGCACCGGCAAGGTACACACCTGCGGTGTTGGTTTCAATGGGCTTAAGTTTGGGGTGCCCTTCCAAGAAAAAGCCTTGGGCATCATAGGAGATATGCAGGGTTTCTGCCAATTCGCCAGCACCCTCAGCGCCATTTATGCCAACCGCAAGCACCACAAGGTCAGCGTCTATTTCCACAGGCTGGCTTAAAAGGGTATCTACCCCGCGCACTAAAAGACCCTGGCTGCCGTCTGCCCGCATGGTGGGGGTAAGCACACTTACGCGGCCGCGTATGTATTGCGCCCCGTATTCTTCCATAGCGCGGCGGGTGAATTCGTCATACATTTTGCCTGGGGCGCGTATATCCATATAAAAGACATAGGATTGCGAGTCCGGGATATGGTCTTTGGTAAGAATAGCCTGCTTGGCTGTGTACATACAGCAAAAGCCGGAACATATAGGGTTACCAAACGCTACATCCCGCGAACCCACGCACTGGATAAACACAATATTCTTGGGTTCTTTCCCGTCAGAAGGGCGCTGTACATGCCCGCCAGAAGGGCCGGAAGCAGAAAGCATTCTTTCGTACTGCAAAGAAGTTACCACATCCGGGAAACGCCCTGCGCCATAAGGCTCAATTTTCTTCCAGTCCACAAAGTCGTAGCCTGTGGCTGTAATAATGGCGCCCACATTTTCTGTGATGACCTCATCTTCCATTTTATATTGTATGGCGCCTGTTGGGCATATTTTGGCGCACACACCGCAGGAGCCTTTTTTAAGCTGCCGGCAGGTTTGGGGGTCAATAACAGCTTTCTTTGGGATAGCCTGTGGAAAAGCAATGGAGATAGCCCCGCGCTTGCCCATTTTTTCATTAAATGTATCCGGCGCTTTAACCGGGCATTTTTCTGTGCAAGCCCCGCAGCCTGTGCAAAGGTTCCAATCAACATACGTCGCTTTTTTGCGCAGGGTAACAGTAAAATTGCCTACATAGCCTGTTACTTTTTCTACTTCTGTACAGGCGTAAAGCGTAATGCCAGAGTTTTGAGCCACATCTACCATTTTGGGAGAAAGTACACAGCTTGAGCAGTCAATAGTGGGGAATGTTTTATCCAGCTTGGCCATTTTGCCGCCAATGGTAGCTTCGCGCTCCACCAGCACCACTTCCAGCCCGCCGTCTGCGCAGTCTAACGCGCTTTGTATACCTGCCACACCGCCGCCAATAACCATAACACGCTTGGTGAAGTCAAACTTTTTGGCAAAAAGCGGGGTATTGCGGGCAAGCTTGGCAACAGACATGGAAACAAGCTCTGCCGCTTTATTGGTATTGGCCTCACGGTCTTTCCCAATCCAGGAAACATGCTCGCGTATATTGGCCATTTCCAGCATATAGGGGTTAAGGCCTGCGCGCTCTACTGTACGGCGAAAGGTATTTTCGTGCATACGCGGGGAGCAGGAGGCCACCACCACACCATCCAAATGATGTTCTTTAATCGCCTGCACAATAGATTCCTGCCCAGGCTCAGAGCACGTATACATGGTATCCGTGGCAAAGGTTACATCCGGCAGGGCAAGCGCCGCCGCTGCAACCGCCTTGGTGTCTACTGTGGCTTCTATATTACTGCCGCAATGGCAAACAAACACACCTATATTCATACAGCCTCCGCCTGGGCTTTTTCACGCGCCGCGGTTTCCCTGTCTTTACGCTTTTGCATTATTTGCTGAAGAAACTCCATAGGGTTTACCACCAGTTTTTCCCACAGCATTTTATCCGGACCAAGGCCAAAAGCCAGACCCATAAGCTGGGTGAAGTAAAAAACCGGCAGGCCAAATTTTTCATGCGCACTGGATTCTGCCTGGCCCTGCCGCAAGTCTAAATTCATGTGGCAAAGGGGGCATGCAACCACAACGGCTTCTGCCCCAAAAGACTTGGCAGAAGCTAAAATACGGGCAGCAAGTGTGGCTGTTACCTCTTTACGCGGTATGCCCATAGAGGCCCCGCAGCATTCGGTTTTTAAAGGAAATGGCACCACCTGCGCGCCAAGGGCCGTCATTATCTGGTCCATTGCAGTGGGGTTTTCCGGGTTGTCAAAACCCATAATATCCTTGGGGCGGCTCATAAGGCAACCATAATAGGTGGCTACCTTCATGCCTTCCAGGGGGCGGGTTACACGCTTGGCAATGGTTTCTACCCCCACCTGTTCCAGCAAAATTTGCAGCACAGAAAACGTGTCCGGCAGGTCTGCGGCTTCTGGTATGGGCGCATCTAACAGAGCGTCTACCTTTTCTTTAAAGCTTTCGCTCTCCAGCACGCGGTGCCTGGCCAGCTTCAGGTTAGATAAGCAACTTGGGCACGGCGTGGTTACGCTTTCTGCACCGGCACGGGCAGCAAGCAAAAGGT
>CAZPTC010000304.1:0-2455 GCA_964589455.1 uncultured Desulfovibrionaceae bacterium
CAGTGACGCTTCCGGCATACATGTTCTGGAGTCTTTCCTTGCGCACAGGTCAGATGGCTACAAAGTTGTGCTTGCAGGTGCCCCTGCCCCCACACGCCGCACATTGCGCCGCATGGGGCTTTTAAAAAACATGGGGCCTGATAATGTGTGTTATTCCTTAGACGCCGCCCTTGCCCGTGCCACCGCGCTTGTCAATACTACAGCCCATACCACGGGCCATGCCACAGGTCATGCAGGTGAAAAAAAGTGAAATCCCGCAGCGAGCGCACATGAAAATTCTGCATGTTATCAATGTGCGCTGGTACAACGCGTGCGCGTGGTACGCCGTGGAGCTGGCAAAGATACAGGAAGACCAGGGGGATACATGCCTTGTGCTTGGCCTGCCAGATTCCCCGCCCTTGCGTGAAGCCCAAAAACTGGGCCTGCAAACACATGCCTTGCCCTTAAACAGCAAAAACCCCTTGGACAGCGTGCGCCTTGTGCCGCAACTTAAGGCGCTTTTGAAGGATTTTCAGCCGGATATTGTGAATTGCCACAGGGGGGAATCCTTCCTGCTTTTTGCGTATCTACGCCGCCATTTTCCTTTTGCTCTTGTGCGCACCCGTGGGGATCAGCGTTTGCCCAAAAATTCTTTTTTCAACCGCTATCTCTACACAAACTGCACAGATGCCCACATTGCCACCCAAAGCCGCATGGCATCCTACTTTGTAGACAGTATGGGCATTGTGCCAGAGCAAGTATGCACCATTGCTGGGGGCATATCTGCCACGCGCTTTTGCCCTGACCCCGCCATCTACGCCCATACCCGCGCCCAGTACGGCCTTGCAGAGCAGGATTTCCTCTTTGCCCTTATTGGCCGTCTGGATACCGTTAAAGGCCACAAAGAAACCCTTGCCGCCTTCCATACGCTTAAAAGCCAGTATACAGGCCCCTTGCACCCGCGCTTGCTCTGCATGGGTGTGGATTCCGCCTTTACCCAGGCAGACCTTGCCTTTTGGATACGCGAAGCAGGCCTTACAAAGGAAGACGTTCTTTGCCTTGGCCGCGTGGATAAGCCAGAAGACTATATACGCATGGCAGACCTTGGCCTTATTGCCTCCCTTGGGTCAGAAGCCGTAGCCCGCGTTGCCCTGGAATTTCTGGCCTGCACAATCCCCTTTATTTCTTCTTCTGTTGGTGTTATGCCAGACCTCCTGCCGGAGGAATGTCTTTTTGCCCCCGGCGATGTTCCTGCTATGGCTGCCCTTATGGCGCAGTCTATGGAGCCTGCACACTACGTAAGCCTCAGGGAAATTTGCGTATCACGCGCCCCCCTGTTTACAGCCCCCGTTTTTTATTCCCAGACCAAAAGCGCGTATACCCATGCGTGCCTACATAAAAAAACACTATAAGGAAATTCTCATGTTTTTAGGATTCGCAAGCGACAACACGGCCGGAGCCCACCCGCGCATTCTCAAAGCTATCGAAGCCAGCAATACAGGCTATGAAAAACCATACGGCGAAGATTATGTAAGCCTTGAAACAGATGCCATTTTTGCCAAACTCTTTGGCCCCAATGCCAAAGTGTTTTTTGCCCTTACAGGCACTGGCGCCAATGTATTGGCTTTACGCGCCATTGCCAAACCCTGGCATGGCATTATTTGCGCAGATGTTGCCCACATAAATACAGAAGAAAGCGGCGCGCCTGAATGGGGTGTGGGCGCTAAACTGTTGCCTGTGCCCAGCAAGTTTGGCAAAATCACCCCAGATGGATTAGACCAATACCTGTCAGACCGTACCAATTTCCACCGCAGTTTCCCCAGTGTTCTCTCCCTGACCCAAGTCACCGAAAAAGGCACTGTCTACACGGCAGAAGAAATACGCGCCCTGTGCGATAAAGCCCATAAAAATGGCCTGCTTGTTCACATGGACGGTTCCCGCATTGCTAATGCCTGCGCCGCTTTGAATATGGATGTACGCGCCTTTACAGAAGACGCAGGAGTAGACGTGCTGGCCTTTGGTGGCGCCAAAAATGGCCTGCTCATGGGCGAAGCTGTGGTCTTTTTTGACCGCTCCCTTGCGGAAGAATTTACTGTGCTGCGTAAGCAGTCCCTTCAGCTTCCCTCTAAAACCCGCTTCCTTGCCGCCCAGTTTAACGAATTTCTGCGAGATGGCCTGTGGTTAGAATGCGCCCGCCACGCCAATGGCATGGCCCAGCTTTTTGCCCAAAAATTGGCCACTATTCCTGCGTTTTCTGTGCGCAAGCCAGAAGCAAACTCCGTTTTTGTCTGCATGTCACCAGAACATATTGCAAAAATGCGCGAAGATTTTTACTTTTATGAAGTGGATACCAATATCCACGAAGTGCGCCTTATGTGTAGTTTTGCCACCACTGAAGCAGAAATTGACGCCTTTATTGCGAAAGCAAAGTCGTTGTAGGGGGAATGGATATGGGGGAGGGGCGAACCTTTTTTTG
>CAZPTC010000305.1:0-2414 GCA_964589455.1 uncultured Desulfovibrionaceae bacterium
TAGAGCGCTTTAAATAGCTTATGCGGTCTATAAAAAGCTTGCCATCCAAATGGTCTGTTTCATGCTGCAGGCACGCGCCAAAATAGCCTGTGCCTTCATAGGTAACAGGTTTACCATCTAAATCCAGGCCACGCAAACGTACATGGCGGGGGCGCGCAACAACAGCCCTGTATTCCGGTACAGAAAGGCAACCTTCGTTTTCCTCATTCAATGCAGCGTCCAGCACATCTATTTCCGGGTTAATAATAACGCGAAACTCCTGCGGAGCATCCGGGTTATTAAGAGCCTGGGAAATGTCTACCACCACAAGGCGCTTGCCTACCCCAATCTGCGGGGCTGCCATGCCCACGCCGCCAATATAGGTAAGGGTATCCTGCAAGTCACGCGCAAGGTCGCGCACTTCCTGGTTTATTTCCGCAATAGGTTCGGCTGTTTTGGCAAGACGCGGGTCTGGGTAGGTAACAACAGGGCGCAACATTATTCCTTCTCCTTAATTTTAAGACCCAATTCCCGCAGTTGTTTGGCAGAAACAAGGCTTGGGGCATTGGTAAGCAAACAGGTGGCTTTTTGTGTTTTGGGGAAAGCAATAACATCGCGTATGGAGCTTGCGCCAGTCAGCAGCATAATAATACGGTCAAGGCCAAAGGCAATGCCAGCATGTGGGGGCGCACCATGCTCCAAAGCTTCCATAAAGTACCCAAACTGGCTGGCAGCTTCTTCTGGTGTAAAACCAATGGCCTGGAACATTTTTTCCTGCGCTTCTGCCGTGTGATTACGCACAGAGCCACCGCCAAGCTCATAGCCATTCAACACAATATCATACGCACGGGCCTTGGCTTTTTCCGGCTCTGTAAGCATAAGCGCTTCTTCGCCCACTGCCACAGAGGTAAAGGGGTGGTGGCAGGCCACATAGCGCTTTTCTTCCTCATCATACTCAAATAAGGGGAAATGCGTAACCCAAAGGAAATTCCAGCTATTTTCCGGTATAAGCTTCAGGTCATGCCCCAGTTTTACCCGCAAATTCCCAAGCGCGGCGTTTACCATAGTAGGTTCCCCAGCCTGGAAAAACACAATATCGCTTACATGCAAGTCCAGCGCTGTCACAAGCTTGGCACGCTCTTCTTCCGAAAGGAATTTGGCAATGGGAGACTGCCATTCCGCTTTTTCTAAAGAACCATCTTCCTGCGCGCGTATTTTAATCCACGCAAGGCCTGTTGCGCCATAAATTTTTACAAATTCCGTAAGGTCATCAATATCCTTGCGGCTCATGCTTTCCCCGCTCGGCACTTTTAAGGCCTTTACAAGCGGGGCAGTGGCAAAAAGCTTAAAGGCAGAACCCGCCACACAGGAGGTTACATCTACCAGTTCCAGCCCAAAACGGGTATCCGGCTTGTCCACCCCATAGCGGGCCATTGCCACATCATAGGGCATACGCGGGAAAGGCGTGGGCAGCACAATGCCCATAGCTTCGTGAAAAATAGTTTTCACAAGCCCTTCTGCCATAGCCATAACTTCTTCTTCATCCGCAAATGACATTTCTATATCAATTTGGGAAAATTCCGGCTGGCGGTCTGCGCGCAAGTCTTCATCCCGGAAGCAGCGGACAATTTGATAGTATTTGTCCATACCCCCTACCATAAGCATTTGCTTGTATAACTGGGGGGACTGGGGCAGCGCATAAAACTGCCCGTGGTTTAAGCGGCTTGGCACAAGAAAATCCCGCGCGCCTTCCGGTGTGGAATTAGAAAGTATGGGCGTTTCTATTTCTACAAAGCCCAATTTATCCAGATAATGGTGGGTGGCCTGCTTGACCGCGTGGCGCAAGCGCATAATTTTATTCATGCGGGGACGGCGCAAATCCAAGTAGCGCTTTTCAAGGCGCAGGTTTTCTGCCACTTCTGCACGGTCTTCCACTGGGAAAGCGGGGGTTCTGGAGGTGTTAAGCAATTTCCATTCGCTTACCAGAACCTCAATTTCCCCTGTAGACATGTTGGGGTTGCGCATACCTTCCGGCCTTGGGCGCACATAGCCTTTAATAGCCACCACATATTCGCTGCGCACAATACGCGCGCGCTCATGCGCTTCTGGTGCATATTCCGGGCTGAACACAACCTGGGTTAAGCCTTCTCTGTCCCGTATATCCAGAAAAATAAGGCCGCCGTGGTCACGCCTGTATTGCACCCAGCCCATAAGGCATACCGGCGCCCCATTATCCGCAAGCGAAAGCGCCCCACAATGGTGGCTGCGTTTCCAGCCTTCCAGAGCCTCAATAAACTGTGCGTGTTCTTTTTGAAGGTCGCGTTCTGCGCTTTCGCTCAACTGTGACATACCATATCCTTATTCTTAACAAATTATTATTGCCCAACTACTGTTGCAGAAAAGCCCAAAATTCCTGGCTTTGCCATGCGCATAAG
>CAZPTC010000306.1:0-2407 GCA_964589455.1 uncultured Desulfovibrionaceae bacterium
CTTTATGGTCGGCGGTATCGAAATGGCAGTGGAAAAATACAACAAACGCCAGGCTTCTGAAGCCTAGGCGTGTAGTGGGGTTGTTTGGGGAAGGGAAACCTCTTTGAATAAAAAAGGTTCCCTTCCCCCCAAACCCCATTCCCCTTCCCCAAAAAACTTTTTTAAGTTGCAGTGGGTATATGTTTTACACACTGTTTGCCGGGGATGACAGAGATATTGTAGACTTGATTATCAGGACGGATTGACGCTTTTTTTGCCAAAAAAGCGAAAAAAGCGCACCGGAGGGGAAATATGGAAGGCCTTCGTTTAGAAATTGTTACGCCAGACAAAATTGTTCTGGAAACCACCGCGGATTATGTGGGCGCGCCTGGGGTAGATGGCGAGTTTGGCGTTTTGCCCGGCCACATTCCCCTGCTTTCTGCCCTGGCCATTGGCTCGCTGTATTATAAAAAAGATGGATTTGTCCACTGGGCCTTTATTTCTGGTGGTTTTGCAGAAGTTGCGGAAAACAAAATTATGATCCTTGCCGAAGCAGCAGAGCTTGCCGGGGATATTGATGTAGACCGCGCCCAACAGGCCCGTGAGCGTGCAGAAGCCCGCTTGCGTATGGAACGGGAACATATAGATGTAGCGCGTGCAGAAAGCGCCCTTTTGCGTTCCATTGCCCGCATACATACGGTTAATAAATAGTTTTTTGGGGGAAGGGGAAAAAATTTTTTTGAAAAAAAATTTTTTCCCCTTCCCCCAAACCCCCATCCCCTTTTCAAAAAAACTTAATAGGGGATATTGTATGGAAAATTTTCTTTCGCAAACTTTTTTTTCTGCGTAAATGCCGTTCTTTTTTTGCGTTGCAAAAAAAGAACGGCATTTACGCGGCAATAAGGGGAGTTGGGGGCAAGCGGACATAGTCCGGAAATCCCCTCCCAATTTCTCCCAGGAGGCTTTATGGCCAATCTTACAGTTATTGGTGCCCAATGGGGCGATGAAGGCAAAGGCAAAATTGTTGATCTGTTAAGCGCAGATGTGGATATGGTTGTTCGCTTCCAAGGCGGCAATAATGCAGGCCATACTGTTTGGGTAGGGAATGAAAAATACATCCTGCATGTTATCCCTTCCGGCATCCTTCACCCTGGTAAGGTTTGCGTAATAGGCAATGGCGTGGTTATTGACCCCGCAACTTTTTTGGAAGAAATTGACGCCCTTGCCGCAAAAGGCATAGATGTAAGCCCGGAGCGCATAAAAATAAGCCCCAAAGTACACCTTATTATGCCCTACCACCGCCTTCTGGACTCTGCCCGCGAAGGTCACAGCGCAGAAACCCGCCTTGGCACCACTGGCCGCGGTATTGGCCCCTGCTACGAAGATAAAAAGGCCCGCACAGGCATACGCGCCGGCGACCTTGCCGAGCCAGGCCTTGTGCGCCGTAAAATACGCGAAGCCCTGCACGAAAAAAATGTGCTTTTCTCCACCCTGTACGATGTGGAACCCCTTGAGACAGAAGATATTCTTGCCACCCTTATGACTATGGCACCCCGCCTTTTGCCCTACCTTGCAGACACCACCTCTGTGTTGTTAGACGGCATGGCAGAAGGCAAAATAGCCCTTTTTGAAGGCGCACAAGGCGTTATGCTGGACATTGACCACGGCTCTTACCCGTACGTTACCTCCTCTAATACCATTGCCGACAACGCCTCTGTGGGCGCTGGTGTGCCAAGCGCCACCATTGACCGCCGCATAGCCATTGTGAAGGCCTATACAACCCGCGTTGGCGCCGGCCCATTCCCCACGGAATTAGACGGCACCATTGGCATGCACTTGCAGCAAAAAGGCGGCGAAGTAGGGGCCACAACAGGCCGGACACGCCGCTGTGGCTGGCTGGATGCCGTTATCCTGCGCGAAACCGCCCGCCTTTGCGCCCCCACCAGCATTGCCCTTACAAAGCTGGATGTGCTGGGTGGCCTTGAAAAGCTGCAAATTTGCACCTCCTACTCCTTCCAAAACCAAAATGTCATCTATCCACCCCAAACCCCTAATGCCCTTGCCCGCGTATTGCCCCAATACGAAGTGCTGAGCGGTTGGGATGAAGATATTTCTGGCTGCACCTCCTTTGCCAACCTCCCCATAAATGCGCAAAAGTATGTGGAAGCTGTGGAACAACTTATGGGTGTGAAGGCCTCCATTGTCTCTGTAGGCCCCGAACGCAACCAGACTATGAAACGGTAGAGGGTTGTGCTGGGGGGCGGGAAAACCTTTTTTGTTGAAACTTCTAAGATGACGCTCGGCCCCGCGTCCTGCGGGGCACTCGCTCTCGCTTTGGTGGGTAAAGCCCCCCAAAGCTCGCGCTACGCGGTTTGCGCCGTCCCAGGCGCAAAAACGGTTTTCCCGCCCCCCAGCCCCCCCCCTTTCC
>CAZPTC010000307.1:0-2391 GCA_964589455.1 uncultured Desulfovibrionaceae bacterium
TGCCATTGCCGTAGCAGTTTTCAAACAAAACACCTTCACGCGCAAAGCGGTCAAAGTTTGGTGTTTTAATCCAGGTATTGCCATAGCACCCTGTGTAATTGAATTGCCAGCTATCAAACATGACAACAATGGCATTTCTGATTGTCTTCATACCTATTCCTTTATTTTTTATGTCTATTGTGCAGTCACTTTTTTATGTGCAAACAGCTTACGTTAAACAGTTTGTGCTTATAGAAGAGCGACATGGTAGAGTGTTATTCTTTCTGCTTTGCGCATGGTAAAGCAGGAGGAAAAGATGGGCTAAAAGCGTGCAACCACAGTTTCCATTTTTGCCATATCACGCTTGTAGGTGAGGGCAGAAATATAGTAAAGGACACCACTTATAAGCGCACAGCTAGAAATAATGGTAATCGCGGTGACAAGGTCAAAGCGGTCAGAAAGTATGCCCATAAGGGTGGGGCCAACAGCCATGCCCATAATGTTCTGCATAAGAATCATAAGGGAGGAAGCTGTGGCGCGTTGGTCAGGACGGGAAAGGTCTGCAATGGTTGTCATACAGACAAGGGTACTGCCAGCGGTAAAGAAAAGGTACACCATGACCATACCAATTTGCAGTGTACTAGCAGGTGCAAGACCTTGGTAGCAAATAAAAATGGCGATGAAGCCCAGAACACCAAATGCGGCCATTACTTTTAGCACGGCATGCATGCCAAAACGCTGGCGAATTTTGTCTGAGCCAACGCCGTATATAAGCATGTACACCACGTTTGTAAGCATGGTAAGAGCCGCAAGGTTGGCAGCAAGGGAAGGCGTGGCATCGCCAACGCGCACAAGATACAGGGGCAGCCAGTTCATAAGGGCTGTTGCCACTATGCTCATCACAGTCTGCGCCAAAATGGCAAACGCAATAGTGGGTTTAGTGATAAGGTCACGCACAACTATCCAGTAGCTGGGGGTATCGGCACGTACCTGGGTACATTCTCCCTGACTGTCTTCCACCTTCTCCATTTTTTCCACTTTCGTGAAATCGCGCATAAGAAGGGCACTAAAAGCCAAAAGAAGGCCTGGTATCGCAAAAATACCAAAAGCATGCCGCCAACCCCAGTGGGAAGCCACATACGCACCGGCCGCCAAGCCAACAGGGGCGCCCAGTGTCATGCCCACGTTTACCAGAGAAATAACAGTGGCGCGGTATTTTTCTGGAAAAGAAGCCACAAGCAGACTTTGCCCTGCCGGCCCGTAACCAGCTTCCCCTGCGCCTACAAACGCACGGCAAATAAGAAGCTGCGCAAAAGAGTTGGTAAATGCACAAAGGCCTGTTGCAAGGCTCCATATCCCTGCCATAAGGGTAATCATTTTTTTGCGGCTCCATTTATCAATCAGGTAGCCAGCAGGGATTGCAAAAACCGCAAGGCCAATGTTTACCACAGAAATTAAAAGCCCAAGCTGGGTATCAGAAAGGACAAATTCTTTCTGCAGGTAGGGAAGCAGAGCAGACAGCACCTGACGGTCTGCAAGGTCCAGTATGCCTAACAGAAAAATGACAAGCCAGGAATAGAACGCAGCTTTTTTGCCAATGGGCCATACTGTGTCAGCAGGCCCACATGAGGGATCTACAAAATCTTGATCCGGAGATTTTGCCATAGTGTATTCCTTTAATAGGGTTAAAGTTGTGCGTATCTGGAAAAACCTTACTCTATGGCAAAACACTCTTTTACCCGTGCCAAAACGCAATTCTCCATGCATGGGTAAAAGCATGGAATATGGCGTTTTGGTACATGTGCAAGCGCTGTGCCCATTACTGTGCGAACAATTTGTTCCTGTCTTCTCCCCCTTTGTAGTGCCGAAGCTTTTTTCAGATTCCCAGAAGCTCCCTTCCTGCCAAATAGCCCGTATTGTTTTTTTTGGGGTATTGACAATGCGCTTTGTTGCTACATTAAAAAGCGTTCTGGAATTTTAACTTGCTACTCTAATACAATTTCTGTGCCAAAGCTATTTTCTTCACAATGTGGGAAAAATAAACATTTTGCTGGGAAGAGGCTTTTGGCTCCGAAAAAAACACAGGGAATAATTCACTCGGTTTTTCGCACATGACAGTACAATATGTGCGGTTGCAAAGCGGTATCCATATATACAAAAGCCCGAAAGAAATACCAGCGCGGCGTTTCTTTCGGGAAATGTGGGTAAGACTGGCAAAATGTGCTTTTATTGTCACAGCGGGGCAAAGGTGTCTTTTGGGGATTATCGTTGCACCCATGTGCGGGTATGATTTCAGGTTGGAAAAATATATTCAGGCACAAAAAAAGGACTTAGATTTTTATATCTAAGTCCTTGTCTTTATTATGGTCGGAGCGACTGGATTCGAACCAGCGACCCCCTGCTCCCAAAGCA
>CAZPTC010000308.1:0-2357 GCA_964589455.1 uncultured Desulfovibrionaceae bacterium
TTTTCATCTAATGTATCCTGCTCCTTGCTCCACTGGAAATACACAACAGGTGTTGCCTTGCTCCCTGCTATGATATGCAAACCTTGGTCATTGGCCTGTCTAAAGGTCATCCAGCGCGGGTCTTCGTACTCGCTTAAGGCAAGATTTACGCGGTTCATACCACGGTACACTGTGCCTGAAACAGGGTTATGTGGTACCATGAGCTGCGCACCCGGGGTCCATGGTACTTGCCAGGGGGCTGTGCCTTCCTGCAAACGCTGGATAAGCTTTTGGGCGAATTCTTCATGGTAGCTTTTGCGCGTAGCTTTATTATCCGCCATAGTACACCTCCCCACAGTTATCTATGGCAAGAAAAACATCGTCCAGCAGATCTGCATTGTCCAAAGCTTCTTCCGCAAATGCTCCCATGAAATCAGCAATATCAGGGTCAATAGCTATACTTGCTCCAGGAGGTAATGTGGATAATGCTTCTGAAACGGCAAGAGAGTCAGATAATTGTGCGTATTTTTCCATACGAATTTTCCTTTTAGAATGTAAGAATGGGAATGACTCGTTTTAATTCCGTGTAATGGACAAAACCAAAATATCGACCATCAAAACTTCCTGCATGTTCAGCCAGAACAAGAGCCATGCCTTGCGGGATACGGCCCTCCTGCAATGCAGAACTGAGGGAGCGACCCTGACTGTCATAGGTTTTAATGGATAGCGCGCGCAGAGTTACAGCATCCCCCGGCAAGCCAGAGAGAACCTTAAGCAAAGGGCGCAAGCCATTGGGGCATACTCCTGGGGCCAGATAGCCGCGCTCTTTTGCCAAAGCGGCATAAGGCCCTTCCAGACAGAAACTTACCAAGTCCCCTTTTATCGGGGGCTCAGGGACAAGGCGGTATACACCGCGGGGCAAAGAGGGCGTGGTGTTTATGCGATACCCTGCAAGCCAGGCAACAAGCATAAGTATGCCAACAAATAACATGCACAAAGCGCTAACCCGCAAAGTACGCATACAGTTCTTCCTCCTGGGTATTTTTTTGTGGCTGCGCTGCTGCCAGGTGCAAAGAATCACTCTGTACAGGAGGGGAAATTTTAGCCCTGCAAGAAAAAACAGGATCTTGGAAATACAGTATTTGTTTGCCATATACGGGAGCCTGGCCTGCAGTAAAAATAAGCATATCCCCTGCCTTTGTAACACGGCCCTGGCTATCCTTTTCTGGCCCTGGAAGCCGCATACATTCATCTGGCGTTAACAAATTACGCGCAGTTTCATTCATATTAACAGAAGCATTTTTCATATACCCCATGCGGGATCCTGAAATAGAAAGCTTCTCTTCTGTTACCGTTGTTTTACCGGTCATTTCTGAAAGCATATTGGCAGTTTCAATAGTATTAGGAGCATACGCGATGCGTACATGGCAGTTAGCCATAATAGCATTATCCTTACCGTATACACTGTTGAGCTGGCTTATATCTTGTACAATTGTGTACACTTTGCCACCATAGCCCGCAATATACGCCAAAGCTTTTTCCATAATAGGCAGTTTGCCAAGAGCTGTGAATTCATCCAACATAAGCAAACGCGCCTGCCATTTTTTAAAGATGGTGGACCTTTTTTTTGGCAATCTAAATTGCAAAATGTTTGGTACTTCAAAATGCCTTCAATAAGTTTGGAAGCTTCTGAGCGAGGAAATACAGGAGGAAGAGAAACCAAAAGAGCATTCACAAGGTTTTCGTTAATCATACATACCTCACAAAATAGTTTTGCTATGGTATACTGAAATAATAGAATGAAGTCAATGTAAAAATGAAATATTACTGTATGATACTTGTGTTTTGTTATCTGCTTTCTTTCATGGAAGAAACACATTTTTCAAACAATAGACTTTTTTCATTAGTCAGGAATATTACATGTTTTTTTATCCCCATTCACTTGAGAGAAAATTACACCACATAAGAATTTGAAAAAAATAAAGAAATCTTTTTATCTTGCTATGCAATTTGCAATACTACATAAAAAAAAGCATGTTAGAATCATTTATCTGTCCCAGAACATCATAGGGATAATACAAAATAGCTAACATACTGAAAAAGAAAAGAATAAATGAAAATTTGTGCGATTATTTTTTAACTTTGGAAATATCAAACTACCCAACTGGAAAAAATGGAAAATTTAAAACTATAAAAACAGATAAATAAAAAACTCCACTAAGTACGAGTAAAGAGAAAAATAAAAAAGCGGGGCAGGAGCGGGGCAGAAAAGGGCTTAAATAAAAAATCTCTTACGATTTATACCGTAAGAGATTGATATTTATGGTGCGCCCGACAAGAATCGAACTTGTGGCCTACAGCTTAGGAGGCTGTCGCTC
>CAZPTC010000309.1:0-2357 GCA_964589455.1 uncultured Desulfovibrionaceae bacterium
AAAATTGCAAAGAGAGAGAGACTACACCAGAAATAACAGGAATCTGGAACATGTTGTGTGTGGAGATGCCAGAACTTTTCACAGCAGCCCCAATGGTAATGCCGGGATAAAGCTGCTTTTGGGCCGCTTTGGCGCTATACAGGCTTTTGTACACGCGGTTTTCTGCGGCGCGTAAGTCTGGCCTGCTGGCAAGTACAGAAAGGGGCACATCCAGGCTTGGGCTTGTATCTGGCATAGCCATAATATCTGGTAATTGCAGATTTAAGGGGTCGCTGGGGCGCATATTCAGCAAGTTGCGCAGCATTTCTTCTTCCTGCACTTTTTGTTTTTGCAGATCAAGCAACTGGTTTTGCGCATCTAAAAGAGACTGCTTTGCCTGTGCATTTTCTAAAGAATCTGCCTTGCCTGCCTGGTAACGGGCCTGCACAAGCTGGGCAATGGCTGTGTAATTTTCCAGGCTTTTTTCTGCCAGTTGCTGCGCCGCATTTAAGTACGCAAGATTGAAGTAGGAGTCTGCCACATTGTTGGCAAGGGTAAGCCACACGGCTTCCAAGTCCCACTGGGTGGCTTTATATTCCCATTCTTGCGCAGTGGCGCTGTCAGCCAGTTTTTGCCAGATATCCAATTCGTATGAAAGGGAAAGATTGGCGCTGAACTGGGTGGAAGCAGGGTTGCTGTTTGTGGTATTGCGGCTGGCAGAGCCATCCCCCCCGCCACTGAAAGAAGGCAAAAGATTAGCCCCTAATTTATTGGCCTGATACAGGGCTTTATTAAGGGTAATGGCGCTTCTGGCTAAGTCTTTATTATTGTCTTTGGCCTGCTGCATAAGGGTATTAAGCTGGGTATCATTATACACAAGCCACCAGTTGGGGTCTGCCACGGGGGTTTCGCCCTGTAAGGGGCTGCCAAGCTGGTCTTCTAAACTTGCAGGCATAACAAGGCTTGTGGCACAACCACTCAGGGTGAACAGGCAAAAGCAAAGTATGGGGAGCAGGGTTTTTGTGCGCATGAGGGCATCCTTTTATTTTATATGCGTTAATCTCTGGATAATGCTTCAATAGGGTTTAAGCGGGCGGCATTTCTGGCTGGCACAAAGCCAAAGAAAATGCCAATGGCAGTTGCGCTTGTAAGTGCCACAATAATGGATGAGACGGAAAGGCTCATAGAAAAAGAGGTGGAAAAGCTATTAAAGCCCATACATAAAATAAGGGCAAGCAAAACGCCTGTTACACCACCCACTAAACAAAGCAGTACAGCTTCCAGCAAAAATTGCTGGAGTATCTGCCTTTGCTTTGCGCCAATGGCCATGCGCACACCAATTTCCCGCGTGCGTTCTGTTACAGACACAAGCATGATATTCATAACGCCAATACCACCCACTGCAAGAGATATAAAGGCGATGCAGGATATAAGCAGGGTCATGGTGCTGGATGTACTTTCTATTGTTTGTTTAATTGTATCGGTATTTTGGGTAAAGAAGTCTTTTTGTCCATTATGGCGGGAGGTAAGCAGGGTTGTAAGGCTTTGCTCCGCAATTTGCGTGTTCACATTATCTGCCACCTGCACAATAATGGAGCTTATATTTCTGTTGCCCGCAATTTTATACATGGCGGTTGTATAGGGTATCCACAGGGTAAGGGTATCTGTTGGGCCAAAGCCACTTTCTGTTTTTTTTGTGACGCCAATAATTTCTAAAGGCTGGCGCTTGAAGAGCAAAATTTGCCCTATGGGGTTTTCGCCATTGGGGAAAAACTCTTTACGCACATTATCGTCTATAACGGCAACAGAGGCATTGCTTTGCACTTCTTCTTCCGTAAAAAAGCGGCCTTGGGCCATAGTGAGGCCTCTTACAGAAGGAAAGTCCTGCCCTACACCTTCCACACGGCTGGTTTTATTTTGGTTTTGCCATGTAAGCGTGCCGGAACTTGTGGTGCTGGGGGTTGCGCCTTTTATGTAACTTTGACCTGCAAGGGCGGAGGCATCGTTCACTGTAAGGGTTTTCACCTGACCAGAGCGCGTATCCCCAAAGCTTCTGCCCGGGTACACGGTTATTGTATTGGTGCCCATAGAGTTAATATTGGCTAAAATTTGCTCTTGGGAACCTCTGCCCAGTGCGGTTACAGAAACAACGGCGGCAATGCCAATAATAATACCCAGCATGGTAAGGGCAGAGCGCATTTTGTGAGAGGCAATGGCCTGCACAGCCATGCGGCATATTTCTGCAAAGGGGGTAACGGTGTTTTTCTTTTTGCTTTTCCCAGTATCGGTTAAAAAACCGCTCACGTCATTCAATGCAGCAACATTTTTCACACCAATTTCTTCTTCCTCACCAGCCCCAGTTAAAAGTTTTTTGGGGA
>CAZPTC010000310.1:0-2338 GCA_964589455.1 uncultured Desulfovibrionaceae bacterium
TTCATGCCCAGGGAAAAACACACCGGCAAAAAGGATAAATACGGGTAATTTAGCCCCGCAGGCCATAAAGGGCACGGTGAGTATAGTGGCCAGTTTTTCGCGTGGGCTGCGCAGGGTGCGGGCAGCAAGAATGCCGGGTACAGCGCAGCCACCCGCTATGCCGCCACCAAGAATGTATGGCACAACAGAGCTGCCATGCAGGCCAAATATCCTGAACACTCTGTCCAGCATATAGGCCATGCGCGCCATATAGCCGGAGTCTTCCAAAATGGCTATTTGCAGAAAAATAATAAGAATAAGGGGTACAAAGCCCATAACCCCGCCCACGCCGTCTATCACACCGGCAATAAGCATGGATTTAAGCGGGCCCGCAGGCATGGTGGATTCTGCAAAGTCGTGCAGCCAGCTAAAGCCTGCTTCTACCCACCCCATAGGGGCAGCCCCCAGGTTAAAGGTAATGGTGTACATAAAGTACAAAATGGCCAGCATAATGAGGGGGCCAAAAATCTGGTGGGTAAGCACTTTATCCGCCATGTCTGAAGAAGCCATGCGGTCAGCGTCGTGTGGGCGTCTTACAAGCACACCTCCGCGCAACAGGGAGGAAATATAGCCATAGCGATAGTCTGCAATAATGGCTTCTGCACTGGTGCCAAGGGTTGCCCGTAAATGCTGGGTGACAATATCCACAAGGGTTTGCACATTACGGGCTGTTTCCGGGTGATTTTTTCTGAGGTAGGATAAAATTTCTTCGTCCTGCTCCAAAATTTTTATGGCAAGCCAGCGGGAAGGATACTGGGCCAACATACTGGCAACACCATTATTATGGGTTTCCTGCTGGGCCTTTTCCAGAATATTTGTCAGCTCTTCTACGGCAGGGTCTAAATCTGGCCCATAGGAAATAGTAAGAGGCTGCCAAAGCCCGTGGGAAATGTGGGCACGCAGCATTCCCCACTTATACGCTGCTGCAAGCAGAGCGTCCAAGCCTTCGCCAGTGCGGCCCACAGTTTCTACAACAGGAACATGCAAACGCTCAGAAAGCATTTTGGTGTCAATAATAACGCCTTCATGCCTGGCTTCATCCATCATGTTAAGGCCAATAGCAATGGGTACACCCATTTCTAAAAGCTGCACAGCAAGGTACAAATTGCGCTCTAATGCAGGGGAATTAAGCAGGGCCATTACAGCCAAAGGGCGCTCTTCTGCAATAACTTTGCGGGCTACACGCTCTTCTTCTGTATACGCGGTAAGGGAATACGCACCCGGCAGGTCAATAAGGTTTACATCCCTGCTTTCGCCCTGCGTGTGCGGGACATGGCCAAGGCTATGGCCTTCATCTTGCTGAGCCTGAAGGCCATCATGCGCCTGATGCGGGTGCTGGTGAGGGTGATGCGCATGGCTGGCAGGCCATGCATCTGTTGGCGCAACAAGCCCATGTTTTTCCAGGTTATACGCCTGAAGATTTACATGGGCCAGCCCCTCTTTTTTCTCCACAGTGATGCCAGGGTAATTACCCACATGCTGCCGTGAGCCTGTATAGTAATTAAAGGCGGTTGTCTTACCCGCATTGGGGTTACCCGCAAGCGCAATAAGAGGAAGTGAAGACAAGGCCATTATGAATCCGGGTTAGTTTCTACTGTTATAAAGTCCGCCTCATTATTGCGCAGAGATAATGTAAAGCCAGGCAGGCGTAAGGCAACGGGGTCACGCAAGGGCGCGCGCCCCACCACTTCTACCTCCACACCCGGCACAATGCCCATATCCCGTATGCGGCGGCCTAATTCACCCTCCGCTTTTACAGCATGGACACGGGCTTTAGCTCCAACCGCCAGAGTACGCAAAGGAATAAGGGACATATTTTTTTCTCATCCGCCAGGATTATGGGGAAAAACAAACTGGATATTGTACCTATAAACAAAGGCCTTAGAATGTACAGGGCGGATTTTGGCGGGAAAGAATTTGCGCCAAACGCATTTCTTTAGTTACTGAACAAGAACCGGCAGGCAGCGCTTTTTCCAAATCTGCAAGCTTCACCACTTCACCCTTTACAGGTTCTGGTGCTTCATCTTTGCCCTGCCAGCGCATAAATATAAAGCCCTCATTTTCTCCATCTGTGCTTAGCCAGTTATGCACCCTGGGGTCTTGTTTGCTTACCACATAGCGTATATGCCCATCTGCATCTTCCTTTACCTGTGCAAGAGAAAGAGAGCTGGTGGAAAGCGCAAAGTCCCCTGTTACCCCCAAAGTATCACTGGCCATTATGCCTTGGTACGGCGCGCCAGACTTTTTGCTTGTGATAACAAGGCATTCATCATCTTCCAGCTTATAATGCACTAAAATG
>CAZPTC010000311.1:0-2321 GCA_964589455.1 uncultured Desulfovibrionaceae bacterium
GCGTCCAATGCCGTGTTTGCCGGCTATTTTATTCAGGGTCATAATAAGGGTGGCAGGGGACATTTTTTCGCCGTTAATGCCAACAGGATTACCTTTTTCAAAGTCAATGGTGATGTACTCTGGGGTATCGGGGGCTTGTTCCACTGGCACGGCCATAATGTATGCGTTGGGGCCGGGTTCTTCCCACGGGTCTTCCAGCTCTGCGCCTTCAAAACTGCAATGCAGCATATTTCTGTCCATGCTATACTGCTTGTTGGAGCTGGAGATGGGAATATCATTCTTTTGGGCAAATTCGTTTAAGGCAGTGCGGGACATAAGATCCCATTCGCGCCAGGGGGCTATGACTTTAATATCCGGGGCAAGGGCATTAATGGAAAGCTCAAAGCGTACCTGGTCATTGCCTTTGCCGGTTGCACCGTGGGCAATGGCAACAGCGCCTTCTTTGCGGGCAATTTCTACAAGGCGTTTGGCAATAAGGGGGCGCGCAACAGAGGTACCAAGCAGGTAGCGGCCTTCATACAGGGCATTGGCGCGCAGGACGGGGAAAATATAGTCGCGGGCAAATTCTTCGCGTACATCTTCAATATAGGCTTTAATAGCGCCGGTTTTCATGGCTTTGGGTTCCACGCCGTCCAGGTCGTCCTCCTGACCTAAGTCTGCGGTAACGGTGATAACATCGTACCCGCGCTCAACAATAAGCCATTTTAAAATAACAGAGGTGTCCAGACCACCTGAATACGCCAGCACTACTTTTTGTTTTTGAGACATTGGTATAACCCTGTAAAATTAGAGGTTTTGAAGGAATACTTGAAAAGAATGCGCAAGAGTTGCACGGCTGTTGGTGCGTTCTGGTTGCGCTTTGTACCAAGAGGGCGGGTTTTGAGCCAGTTGTTCTTCTGCAGGGCCGCAAAAGAAGGCAAGGCGCGCGTGGGAGGCCGCAAGGGCAAGGGCAGAAAGAGGCTCTGCTGCCCAGGGTAAGAGAAAAACCGCTTCTGCGTATTCTAAGGCTTCGGTTTTCTCGTAGGTAAGAAAAATTTTTGCTCTGCCATCCAGGGCAAAGTCAATGTTTTCTGCAAGGGTGCCTGTTGGCTCTGCCTGCTTCGGAAATGCAAGGGCAAGGGTAAACCCAAAGCACAGCGCGGCTTCTATCCATGCGGAAAAAAGGGCTTCTGTGTCTTGTGTCACATCCCCCAGCACTGCAATGCTGAAGTTTGCAAGGGGTTTTTCCGGCATAAGCGTTTGCAGGGTAAGCAGGTCTGCCAGAACAAGCAGAGGGGCATCTTGAAGTTTTATTTCACTTTGCGTATGGTTTGCCAGTGCGTGGCTAAGAATAGCCTGTGCGCCTTTGCATCCAAACTGGCGTAAGTGTTCCATTTGTACGGGTTGCGTCATGTTCCCTCCCTGTTTTTTCTATGATTTTTCCCCATAATTTGCAAGAGATTTTCCATGTACACTTCCCCAGACAGATTTTACCGCCGCTTACCAGAAGATGCAGAAGAGCAAAGCCTGCAAATTGTAGTGGAAGAAAGCGACTTATGGATACGCGCGCCGCGTACCATGCCAGCCGAAGATTTGCGCGCTCTTGCCTTGCAAGAATTAATGGCAGTGCGGGGTCAGCTTAAGCTTTGGATAGCCGCGCACCCCGCGTTTAAGGAAAGCCTTGTGCCACTTGAAGAGCCAGCACAAGCAGGGCCTCTTGTTTCTGCCATGTACAGGGCAGGGCGTTTTGCGGCTGTGGGGCCTTTTGCGGCAGTGGCTGGTGCAGTTGCAGAAGCTGTGGCGCGCGCTATACATGCAGAGCTTATGGCGCGTGGTTTGCCGGGGAATGTGCTGGTAGAAAATGGCGGGGATATGTTTATGTTTTCTGAAAAAGAAAGGCTTGTGTCTTTGCTTGTGCAGCCAGAAGCGACGTCAGCCAGTTTCCCAAAGCTTGCCTTGCGCCTTGCCAGGGGCGCATTTCCTTGCGCATTGGCGGCGTCTTCTGCTACTATAGGGCATTCTTTAAGCTTTGGGAAGGCAGATTTAGTGGTGGCGCATTCTGCAAATGGCGCTTTGGCAGATGCCTGCGCAACTGCCCTTGCCAATGCCTTAACCTGCGCAAGTGACTTGCAGCCTTTTTTTACACATTTAGAAAAACGGGGTGTTCTGCCTGCTTTTTCTCCCAAGGCTTTTCCCACTGCCCAGTTAGACGGGGTTTTTGCGTTTGTAGATGGCAGTATGGGCTTTTGGGACAACACCGGCAAGGTTGAAATAGTGCAGGCATAATGGGTTTTGGGAATACCTGCGTCGGGGCTTTGACAATTTTGGGGAAACAGGCCGCA
>CAZPTC010000312.1:0-2314 GCA_964589455.1 uncultured Desulfovibrionaceae bacterium
ATGAAAAGAATAAAGAAGTAGGAAGCAATGGTTTCTAAGTTGGCAGGCATGGTTGTTTGCTTACCAACAGAGGGGCCATCGCCTTCATAATAGCCGCGGCGTTCTTCCGGGGTGGTGATGGCGGTAATATCGGTATTGCAATACGCCTTTTTGCGGTAATGGTTTGCCATAGGAATACCAATGGCAAAAGCCACCAAAAAACCAAGCGAGCCAGATGTAAGGCCAAGCGCGGTAAGACCGGGTATATTAGCGGTTTTTTCCCACACTGCGCCTGTTGTCATGGCAGGGCCAGGGCCGGCAATAAAGCCAGTGGCCAAAAGTTGCCCTGTACTTTCTATAAAGTTTGAGCCCATAAACATATTGAGCAAAAACATAAGAACACCTAAGGCACCGGCCAACAAAGTGCTGCAAAGCATTTGTGTGGAAATACACACAAGTCCGCCTGCAGAGTGGCGCGCAACAGCAGAAGATTTGCCTTTATCTGCTGTCCCAAAACCATTAAGCATATTGCAGGCAAAATAAAGGCCAAAAAAGTGGAAGGCAATATTTTCAATAACAGTGGGTGAATAAGCAAATGCAGAACCTTTAAACAGGCCGAAAATATTGAAAAGAAAAAATGCTAAAACACCGCCAATAATGCTGGCTGGCACAAGGTATTTGCGCAGAAAGGGAACTTTTGCGCGCAGGTAAACGCCAAGTAAAAGGAAAAAACCAATCCAGCCGAATGTGATAAAAATTTCAAATGGGTATGGTGCTACTGATGGCATAATGTTCTCCGGGAAAAGGTAAAAATCTCTTCGGGGTACAAGCCAATCAGGGTGTACAAAGTCCCTGAACAAACGCGGGGCACAACTCCCACGGTTCAATCCATGGCGCACAACTTCCACGGTATGCCTGGCGGAGCACAACTTCCGCAGGCACATTCTCACATACACATGTAAAAAAGCTTGCCCGAAAAAGCACATGGTGTCAATTGCAGAGCAAGCATTATTTCTGGCAGCATATTGCCTTTTTCCATTCATCCCTGCAAAAACATAGCCATTTTGTAATTTCCCAAAAAATAATACACTCGTATTTTGCCACTTTGCACAAAAAAAGGGTATACCCACAGTAAAAGCAATGGTCCGGCATGCGGGTATACCCAAGATAAACAATAAATTACATGTAGTTACAGGAGAAAAGCTCCCATTACCTACTTTTTAAGGTCATTCACAAAAGTACGTACTTTTTGCAGCAACTCACGTGCAATTTCAGGGTGTTCCTTAATGACATTGTGTAATTGCTTGGGGTCTTTCTTCCTATCATACAGTTCATCAATAGCAGGTACTTCTGTTACTGAACCCGGTGTGCATGTCCACTGATCCGCACCGTCCAAAGTAGCGGCGGCTTTGGCGGCCTTAATGGCTGCATCGCCCTGTACAGGCTCACCAATGGTCATATCAAAGCCAAGGTGTGCGCTTGTCTTGCTAAGTTCAGAGGTAAAGAAGTCTGCCACATAGGCTGTGGAGTCTGTGCCTTGGTCACCCTTTGGCCAGTGGATATACGACCAGTCGTCTGTAATAATAGACCAGGAATATCTGTAGTAGCCTGCAATGGCAAAGTCACGCACTTTCTTAACTTCACCCTTTGCAAGGGGCAATAAAGAAAAGCCCTGCATATCCGGGTGAACACCAATGCCTAACCAGTCACACACAGTGGGCGCTACGTCGCAAGACTGCACAAAACCCTTCACGCGGGTACCAGCAGGCAAGCCGGGGCCACGCATAAGCAGGGGGGTGTGCACCAGCTCTTCATAAGGCCAGGGGCGGCATTTACGCATAATGCCGTGCCCGTGTTCGCCATTGCCCATAGGTTCGCCGTGGTCAGAAACCATCATAAGTAGGGTGTTTTCTTCAAAGCCAAGCTTGCGTACGGCGTCTAAGAAAACACCAAAAAATTCATCGCACAGGGTAACAAGTTCTGCATACAGCATACGAACATGGTGCAGTTCTTCTTCTGTATATTTCCCAACAGGGCCAAGAATAGGCAGAATTTGGTCTTTTCCTTTGTAATCTGGGTTATAGGGGCATACGCCGTCTTTTGTCCAGGTAGAAGGCGGGTTCCAAGGTTCGTGCGGGTCAAAGCTGTCTACCCACAAGAAAAATTGCTTGTTGCGGTCTACCTGTTCAAGGTATTCTATAGCCTTGCGTATGGTGCGGGCAACATAGCGGTCTTCTTTGGTTTTCCAATACTGTTGCTGTTTTAAGTAGCATTCCGTTTCATGTAAAAGCGGGCCTACCACATTGCCGCCTTGGTCAGCATCTGCATTGTCCAG
>CAZPTC010000313.1:0-2310 GCA_964589455.1 uncultured Desulfovibrionaceae bacterium
GTTTCTATTTTTCCTTTAAAACCGGTCACTTTGGCTATAAGCAACGCAAGTTCCATAATAGTTAAGTCTTCCCCTGTGCCAATATTAACATGTTCCGCCCCGCTGTACTGTTCCATAAGGAAAAGGCAGGCTTCGGCCAGGTCGTCCACATGCAGAAACTCCCTGTACGCATTGCCTGTACCCCAGATAGTGACTTTGGGGACACCAGCAACAGCCGCTTTATGGAAGCGGTCTATAAGCGCGGGTATAACATGGCTGTTTTCCGGGTGGAACATATCCCCCGGGCCATACAGATTAGTAGGCATAGCGGAAATAGCGTCAAAACCATACTGTTTTCTGTACGCCTGGCACATTTTAATGCCGGCAATTTTTGCAATAGCGTACCACTCATTTGTGGGTTCCAGTGCACCTTCCAAAAGGGCATGTTCCGGGATAGGCTGGGGCGCAAACTTGGGGTATATGCAGGATGAACCTAAAAACAGCAGTTTTTTTGTGCCATATGTATACGCAGAATGGACAATATGGGTTTCCATTTGTAAATTATCATAAATAAATTCTGCAGGATAAATGTTGTTGGCATGTATGCCGCCCACCTTGGCTGCCGCCAGAAAAACATAGTCTGGCTTTTCTTTGGCAAAAAAACTTTCCACCTGTTCCTGGCGTCTTAAATCCAGTTCTTTACTTGACCGTAAGACAAGGTTAACAAAGCCCTGGGCTGTAAGCGCGCGGCAAATAGCCCCGCCCACCATACCCCTGTGGCCTGCCACATAGATTTTTGCGTTTTTTTCCATATACCCAGCTATTCAAAACGGCAAACACGGGTAATAAGCACACTGTCCACCGGCACATTCCCGTGTTCACCCACGGCTTTTGTTTTAAGCTTGCGAATTTTGTCCACAGTATCCATGCCTTCCACAACCTGCCCAAAAACGCAGTAGCCAAAGGTTTCCGCGTCTTCCCCTGTGTGGTCCAGATCTTCATTGTCTTCCACATTAATAAAAAACTGGGCTGTAGCGGAATGTATATCTGCCGTGCGGGCCATAGCAAGAGTACCACGGGTATTTTTAAGGCCATTGGCCGCTTCGTTTTTAATAGGGGCATGGGTGGGTTTTTCTTCCATGCGCAGGGTAAGTCCGCCGCCTTGTATCATAAAATCGTTTATAACGCGGTGGAAAATGGTGTTGTCATAAAAGCCTTCTTCTACATAACGCAAAAAATTTGCAACAGTTTCAGGGGCTTTTTCGGGAAAAAGTTCCAGCAGCATATCGCCGGCAGAGGTTTCCAATAATAAAACAGGGTTGCTCATGGGTGTTTCCTTCTTTTTTGTAACGGAGAAAAATATACTAAGAGAGGCATATTTTGTCAAAGCCTTACACATCAGAAGCGTGTTTTGCATAAAAAAGGCAGCCCAGAATACTTGGTATGGGCTGCCTTAGGTTTAAAGGAAAGTTACAGCATTATGGCCGCATATTGGGGTTATCCATAATCTGGTAAATAACGCTTCCTTCTGCATCCTTAGGGATTGGCCAGCCTGTCATATAGCAATAGGTGGGCACACAGTCAACAATATTGCATACGCGGTTCATATTGTAACCTTGTTTAATGCCACACTTGGGGCCATAGAAGACAAGCAGAGTCTTGAGTGTGCCAATACCATATTCTGATGTTGGCAGTAAGGGGCCATGTTGCATGGTGTATTCTGGGAACAACGCATACACAACGTCGCCACACTGTTCGCCACCCTGGCCAATAAGCATGGCTTCTTTTTTGGGCAATGCCATAATAAAGGGGCGCTTGCCAGTTTTGGGGTCAACATAGGTCATAAGTGCGTCTATAATTTCGCGCTGCACTTTTTCGTAATCTTTATCTTCCACAATACCATTGGGGAACTTGCTCTTTAAGTTTACATACACAAAGCACATGCGCTCTGCAATGGCTTTGGACTTACTGTGGTCTACCTTATCGAACATGGTTTGCACCATAACCTCTTTCAGGTTATCCGGCACGCCTGCGAACAAGGGGTCATTCCAATCAACGGGGTGACGCTTGCAAAGGCCAGCCTGTTCCAGCACATGCTGGGTGCTTATGGCTGGGCCGTCTGGTGTTGCGCCGTGGTCAGAAATAAGGGTGACAAGGGTATCATCTGTCATGACTTCCATAACTTTACCAAGGTAGGCATCTGCCGCTTTATAAAGCTTACGGTGGCATTCCCACGCTTTTTCATACGCGGCTTTGCTGGTGCAGGTTGTGGGGTCAAGCTCTGTCATCAGGGCATGGTAGATGTAGTCTGTGGGGTGCGCGTGGGAATAA
>CAZPTC010000314.1:0-2299 GCA_964589455.1 uncultured Desulfovibrionaceae bacterium
AAACCAGACTTTGTCAAAACCGCGTGTATAGCCAAACTTGGAAAGCCGATACATGGGGCAGTCAAAAATAAGCGCCGTATCTATGGGGCGGCCCCAGCAAAGGTCTGCAATGGTAGTATCTTCCATTGTAAGGGGAACCCACCCTGCTACTGGCAGTGTATAGCGGCCCGTGTGCATGGCGCGGCGGCATGGTACTGTGGGCAAACCTTCTATATAGCAGTTTTCAAAAAGTACACCTTCGCGTGCAAGGCGATCCATGTTAGGCGTTTTAATCCATGTATTGCCATAGCATCCCAAATAATTATGCTGAAGAGAGTCGAACATGATAACAAGAGCATTTTTAATGTGTTGCATACTATACTCCTTTAATGTGTAGATCAGCCACAGGCTTTACATGGCTGTGGCTGGCTTTTGTTGTTAAAACTTAACGTCTTTGCCTCTTAAGCCCCAAATTGGAAGCAGGCTTATAGAAATAAATAGCGTACCTATACCCAGTGTGGCAAAAAGTGCGTACCACCAAGGTGTTGTGCCAAGTGCCTGCCCAAATTCCAGAGGAATAACAGCCATAGTAATGGGCAGCATGACCATACCGCATGCTCCTACAAGGCCTAATTCAAAAGGCACTGGGGTACGGAATTCAGGGTCCATCATGCGTACAAGTACAAGGCCAGATGTTACAGTGCCTGTGGCATTGCCAAACATAGCCATAAAGCGGTGGGGGGCATATTCCTTAAGCTTGCGGCACCCAAACCAGAGCACACTGCCTGTGAGAATGGTGCAAAGAACTGAAAGCACAAGCATAATAGCCAAGTAGTTTCCTATGGCGGTTATTTCAACAGCAAGTAATGCACCTACGGCCATAAAGTCTACAATAAAGCCAAGAAGACGGGAGTGCATGTCCTGGCTATGCAAGTGGCCTATTTTAAACACGCGCTTCATGAGCACTTCGCTGATGACAATACCAACTGGCAGGCAGAAGAAGAAGGCAAAAAGGCTCCATGCCATGCCCATAATACCAGGGCTGAGTACAAAGCCAAGAAGTGTGATAACTCCGTACGCAAGCCCATAAGTAAGGAAAAGCAAAGCGGCCTGGAAGGAGAAGGTGTCAATATTAGAACTGATAAAGGTAAGGCAGCCACCGCTTGGGCCGCAGTCTACTTCATAAACGCCCTTAAGTTCGTTTTCTGGAATTTCGCCATCTACTACCATCTTTGTTTTACGCATAAGCCAACTGGTAAGCGGAACGCCAGCAATAACTGCCGCAACATATCCCATTGCTGCAAAAGCAAGGCCTAATGGCACCATGCCAGACCAGCCAGCCTGTTCCCAAACAGCGCCAACAGATAAGGCTGCTCCTGGGCCTTGGGAGAAACCGCGATTAAGTAATACACCGACACTTTCGTAGATATTGGTGCCGAAAATACTATTCCAGCCATAAATGACACTCATGCCCATAGCTGTTTGTAAATAGCCAACACCACCCATTATGAACAGAAACCAAAATGTTACTTTAATAATTCTTAATGGGGTAGAGCCTGCAGAATTACCAAAGCCAGAAAGCCCAAAACAGCAAAAAGAAAGGGCAAAAAGGTGAAACACTACGGCAGACATGACTTGTGCATTGGGCTTAAGGGGCCCCAACATATCAAAACAGCCAAGGTTGATGAGAATTGCGCCTACAACACCCCCACTCATACAGGCTGGAACAAGCCAGCGCCGCATAAGCGGTATTTTGGCTCTCATGACAGTTCCAATAATAAGAAAGACTGCCATCCAGAAAAATGCCACAAGAACTTCAAACGGATAAGGGGATTGTCCTATTTGACCCATACAATTCTCCTTTGAGGCTTAACAGGTTTTCTGCCAGAAAAAGGTTAAAAAAAACCAGGCATCCATTTTTCTGGTTTACCCAACAGGCGGTATTGCTGTAGGGAAACCAAAAAAAGGGACGGAAACAAGAGGAATATGCAGTTTTTTGTAGGCAGTAATTAGCTTGCTTTTAGCTCGCTCATGTACAAACGCAGTGTGCGCAGCAGCTCTTCCGCCTTGGCTGGCTGTTCTTTAATAATGTTCTTGAGTTGGAAGGGGTCTTTTTTTCTATCAAAAAGCTGGTCATCTTCTGGCACTTCTACTTTAGAGCCGGGGGTGCATGTCCATTGGTCCACACCATCTAAAGAAGCCGCGTTTTTGTATTTTGCCATAAGCTCTGCAGTGTCCATAGGTGCGGCGATTTTATTGGTCTCTAAGAACGCTTCTGAGCCTTCCACTCCGTCCATGTTCATGCGGATCATGCCGTCTA
>CAZPTC010000315.1:0-2293 GCA_964589455.1 uncultured Desulfovibrionaceae bacterium
CTCCCACTTCCACAAGGTGTTTCACCTTGTCTATCATGCCGCGTATGGCGGCGTTATCCTTATGCACTTTTACCATTTCACGCTTTGTAAGGCCAAGAGCTGCCAGCACTTTGCGCTGGGCAGGCTTCAGGCCAATATAGCTGTGGATAAGCTTAATTTGAATCATACCAAATCCTCTCCGGCAAGCCGTAGTTATTTGCGGGGGGCTTCTACCTTTTTACCGCGCAGCTCAGAAACATCTTTTGCGCTGCGCAGCGAGGTAAGACCATCCATAGCGGCACGCAAAACATTGTGCGGGTTATTTGTGCCAATGGCTTTTGCAAGCACATCTGTCACACCTGCAGCTTCCATAACCGCGCGCACGGCACCACCCGCAATAATACCCGTACCACGGGAAGCGGGGCGCAGCATAACACGGCCTGCGCCAAAACGGCCAAGCACTTCATAAGGCAAGGTGCCTTCTACAAGGGAAATATGCACCATAGTCTTACGGGCACGCTCTGTAGCTTTGCGAAGAGCTTCCGGTACTTCCTGGGCTTTGCCAAGGCCGTAGCCTACATTGCCCTTACCATCTCCTACCACTACCAGGGCGCTGAAGGAAAAGCGTCTGCCACCCTTCACAACCTTAGCAACACGATTCAAATGCACGATTTTCTCAATGAAACCGGATTCAAGCTGAGTCTGTTGTTCCATGCGTATTGTACTCACTTTCTTTAAAGCGGGCTAGAAATCAAGGCCGCCTTCACGCGCGCCTTCGGCCACTGCCTTTATTTTGCCGTGGTACAAGTAGCCATTACGGTCAAAAACCACGCTCTTGATACCCTTTTCCATTGCCGCGCGGGCTACTTCCAAGCCCACTTTTTTACCGCCTTCCACATTACAGCCACATTTGTCGCCTTTTTTGGAAAGCACCTGGGTGGAAGCAGAAGCTAAGGTAACGCCTTCCGCGTCGTCCACAATCTGGGCATATAAATGCAGATTGGAGCGAAAAACCACAAGACGGGGGCGTTCTTCAGTGCCTGAAATTTTCTTGCGTATACGCACCTTACGGCGCTTACGCTCTTCATTTTTGGATAATTGCATAGCCATCCACCCTATTTGCCCTTGCCGCCAGACTTACCAGCCTTGCGACGGACAATTTCTGTTTCGTACTTAATACCCTTGCCCTTGTAAGGTTCAGGCTTGCGCAGGCGACGTATACGGGCCGCCATTTCGCCCACCAGTTCCTTATCAACACCGGAAAGAGTAAGCTTTTGGCCTTCGGCCTTGGCTTCTATGCCTTTTGGCAGTTCCACCAGCACGGGGTGGGAAAAACCAAGCGCCAATTCCACAAAGTTGCCTTTAACCGCAACTTTATAACCCACACCAATTACTTCCAAAGTTTTGGAAAAACCCTTGGACACCCCTTCCACACAGTTGGCTAAAAGGGTGCGGCGCAAGCCATGCTGGGCACGGGAGTCACGGGAGTCTTCCTTACGGGTAAGAACCACAGCCCCATTTTCAAGCGCGTATGACAAAAGCGGACAAGCGGGTGTGGCCAAAGAACCCTTAGGCCCTTTGACTGCAATAGATTCTTCTCCAAGGGTAATTTCTACGCCTTTTGGAAGAATAATAGGTTGTTTCCCTATTCTTGACATATCAATACCTTTCCTTTTCTACGCAGCAAGGCTACCAGATTTCACACAAAAGCTCGCCACCAACTTTCTTTTCGTGCGCTGCTGCGCCATCAAGAACGCCGTGGGATGTGGATAAAATACAAATGCCAAGGCCGTTTTGCACACGCGGAATTTCGTGGGAACCCACATACACGCGGCGCCCGGGCTTGCTTATGCGCTTAAGCCCCAAAATAGCCGGCTGGCCCTTGTAGTATTTAAGCCCAATGGTAATGGTGCGGTCTTCTACCGTCACCTCTTCCACATAGCCTTCCTGCTTCAAAATGCCGGCAAGGGCTTCTTTGATTTTTGAGCGCGGCACACTCACTTCCTTATGCAGGGCCAAGTGTGCGTTGCGGATACGCGTAAGCATATCTGCAATGGGATCGGTCAACATGGTCTACTCCTGAAGAGTTTTTTGAGCTTTTACCAGCTCGATTTACGGACGCCGGGCAGTTCACCCTGCAGTGCCATTTTGCGGAAGCAAATACGGCACAGGCCAAACTTGCGCATATACGCGCGGGGACGCCCACACACTGGGCAACGGTTGTAGCCGCGGGACGAAAATTTCGGTTTGCGGCTGGCCTTTACTTCAAGGGAAGTACGAGACACTGGGCTACTCCTTATTTACGGAACGGCAT
>CAZPTC010000316.1:0-2286 GCA_964589455.1 uncultured Desulfovibrionaceae bacterium
TATGTTATCTTTTTTATTCAGCTCCGTTAGCCAGTCCATAAGGCTGTTTGCCGCACCACGCAAAAACTGGCCAAGATAATTTTGTAGCTCTTCAATAGCCGCGGTGATATTTCCTATATCTTCACCTGGGCGGGCATTTTTTACATCCACCAAAAAATCTAATAAATCACTGTATGCACCCTTTACGCCTTCAAAAAAGCCTGTGCCAGTTGTGCCTGCAAGGAATTGAAAAGCGTCCTGCATGTTGCTGGAAAGCCCGCCCCAGGTATTGGCAACATCCTTCCCTGCAAGGCTGAACACGCCAAGGCGTCTGGAAAGTTCTTCTACAAGTATGCCTTGCTCTTTCCATGTTTTTACCATTTCCCCAGTAATACCAAGGGCAACAGCCAAGCGGTCTTGTGTGGGTATGATAGTGCCGTCCAAAAGGCTACGCCCTTCAGCAGATAGCTGATTAAGCGGTATGCCCATAGCACCAAGGGCTTGCACCATTTGCAGGGTGAAATCCATTGTTTGGTTCATGCTCATGCCAACAGCATTGGCAGGGCCAATCATGGCTTGAAAACCTTCCACAAGTTCACCTGTAGTGGCAGTGGTCTCAAGGCCCATAATTTTTATGCGCTGCATGGCTTTTTCAGAAATAACAAGGGCTGCGTTGTATTTTTCCTGCCCGTCAAGCACATTACCGTGTGCATCTACAAGGTCAGAAGTAGCAGCAATAACACTGGCTATGCCAATGCGGCTCTGCTCCCATTCAGCAGAAAAGCTAAAGCCTGCGGAAATAAATTTTTGTGCCTGTTCAAGGGCTTTGTAGACAGACACTGCCCCCGCAAGTGTTGCCACCAGCTTAGCAATGCCACTGCTTGCGTATTGCCCCGTGGAGCTTATAGCTTTGCCAGCAAGGCCTGCCCCTTTTCCCATTTTACCAAGGTTGTCTGCGGCTTTCTTGCTTTTTTCACCAGCGGCTTCCATACTTTTGCCAGCCTGGTCTGCTTCTTTCCCTGTTTTTTCAAGGTTCCCCGCTGCTTCTTTACCTTTTTTCCCGGCAGCATCTATGCTTTTGCCAAGCGCATCTACACCGCTGGTCGCACCTGTAGCGCTTTGCCCAACACTTTGTGCGCTTTGGCTTCCCTTGCCTAACTCCTTAAGAGAGGCGTGAACCTTGGCAATGTCTTGCGCTGTTTCCACGCTGCCAGTTGCCCTAAGCTCTATTTGTACGGTGTTTTTATCTGCCATTTCTTTCCCCTTAGTCTGACAAGGTCAGACTAAGGGGAAAGAAGAAAGAAGAAAGGCTGAAGCGTTTCAGCGCAACAGCCTTTTTTGTTATCTAGTTAAAAGTGTTCTAGGTAAATAGAATAGAAACTTTGTACACATTAAAACATGTTTTTTTCTTCATCGAAAAAAGTCACTCGCCCATTAAGGATAACATAGCGAAATTTTGTTTTGCCTACATAGGCACCCATACGATTTTTTGCATTAATTTCAACGAAGCCAGACCACCCATGAAATAATTTTCCACCACGGAGCGGTGGTAGTTGCACATATCCTTTTTGTGGGCTTCCAAGAAAGTAGAAATAGGCGGAGTAGGGGTCAAAAAGAGTTTGTGCTGCTTCTGCTTTCACTAATTCTTCATAGTTGCTTGGGTATTGCCCAAAGTCTAAAGCCAGTATCTCGCTTTCTGGGGGAACCACCATTTGTGCACAGCCCGAAATAAAAATTACAATAAAGAAAACCGCAATGCTTACTTTTTTCATACTTTCCCCTTAGGTATTTACTGTCAATAGGAATTTCCTCTTTACAAGGAGGAAAAGCAAAAAATGCAAGTGGCTGTAATGTGTTTGTCCTGTACTGACGTTCCTCCCTCTCATGAAAGACATGAGGTAATATTAGTTATTTTGCAAAAAACAGTCAAGGCATTTAGTGCCAACGACACCGCTAAATCTTCTTGACACGAAACCTGTAAACCTGTATTCTGTCTTCCAGGAGGTTTTGTGGCTGACAAAAAAAACCTAACCATCCAAATCAAGGAAGAGGAACACAGGAAGTTAAAATCTTTGGCAGCGGAGAAAGGGCTAACAATTAAAGATGCCATTCTCTTGTCACTTGATAGAATGTTTCCTGAATGGCGTAAAAACAACCAATAAAACAGCCACCATGTGAAGTGCAATTCACACAGTGGCCTAACCTCTAACACCCCACACAGGAGGGCATTATGGCTACGCTTAGCCTATCTGAACTCATCCCAAGCGTCAAGAATGCGGACGTCTTCCTTACAACCCTAAACGGCAA
>CAZPTC010000317.1:0-2282 GCA_964589455.1 uncultured Desulfovibrionaceae bacterium
GCATAAAAAAACCCCATGTTTTGCAGTAAGCATAACATGGGGTTTTGGAGCCTGTTAGACTGGAACACGTCCCAGCACGTCCTGACCGATTCTGGATAGGGTTGACAGCTTTTTCAATTTTATGAAAAACTTGACTGTAATACTTTTTGTTGTTACATTTTTAGCTATGAAACGAACATTGCAAACGCCTTATGGAGCTTTTGAGTGGGACAGCCAAAAAGAAGCTCTGAACATACAAAAACACGGGCTTGATTTTGCCTTGGCTACAGAAGTGTTTGCAGATGATTGTGCTATTTTTGAGTCAGATACGGAGCATAGCTATGGTGAAGAAAGAATGCGGCTTCTTGGTTCTATAGGTGAATTTGCCGTAGTGCTTGTTGTTTTTACAGAAAGAGACGTTATTCGCATCATTTCTGCCCGCAAAGCCACAAAAAAAGAAAGAGAATTTTATGTCCAATATACGCGATAGAGAAAAAATGTTGGCTCATTTGCAAAATATGACAGATGACGAAGCATATGCAAACGCGCTTGCAGACCCTGATAATCCACCTATGTCTGATGCGCAACTTGCGCAAGGTGTTTTTGTCCCTTACAACCCTGAACAAAAAACGAGCCTCTTAGAACGTTACCGTGCCGCCTGCCTAAAAGAGAAAAAAGTTTCCGTGACTGTGCGCTATGATGCAGATGTTGTGCGCTGGTATAAGTCCAAAGGAAAGGGCTACCAAGCTCTTATGAATGCTGCATTAAGAACTTGCATGGAAGCGGAGCTTACAGATAGAACCGGCAAAAGTGTAACAAGATAGTTGAAGCGTTTATACAATCTTATTGTCTACACGCCACGCCAACAATGCCGCCATTTCTGCGGAATAACGTTTTTTTTCTCCTTCTCCCTCTACAGCAACAGGAGCACCAAGCTCCACCCATCTTTTTACAGTTCGGTTTCCGACCTGTAGCCTGTCGCATATCTCCGCCATGCTGTTCAACGGTGTAGGCACATAGGCCACTATTCCCCTTTTTTCTGCCATATCAATATCCTCCCTTGCCTACTGCTTTTACCTGCTTTTCTGTTCCAACCCCAGAGGCAGGGGTAAACTCCAGCCACGCAAGGGCATACAATAGGGCGGCCACAGCGGGGTATTCTTCCAGCGGCCTTAGTCTATCGTCTGGCTGCAAAATAGCGTATTCGTCTTCTAAAGCCTGATTATCCCCTAATCCCTCGCCCGTATACCGCATGTGCAGAGTTTTTTCCTGCATAGTGCGCCGTTCTAATAGCCTGTCGTACAACAAAAATGCATTCCGCCCATATTGCGGTGGAGTGCGTAAACTTAGTTTATGGTCATGCTTGCCTAGTTCGCGGTTATACATAGCCAACAAGGCGGCATCTGGTAAATCCGTAGGCGAGACCCAGCATTGGCATAGCAAACTGATGGATAGTGCTCTTGCTTCGTCCATAATCTCGCGTGGGGATAGAATTTGCCCTTGCTTAGCCCTTGCCTGCCACACATGCACAATGTCTATATGTCGTCTGCCGTCTGACAGCCGTGTGTTTCGCTCTTCTCCAAGAACAACCAGCCAGCCAGCTAAATCAGCATGAGGCCAAGCAAGCCCACCTACAAGGCGCCTGAATTCCCCGCCTGATTTATCGCGGAAGAAAAATCTATCGTCAAAACCCCTGATCCTCTTCATTCACAGCTCCTCATCCCATATCCCTTCCACTGGTTAAGCTTTTTGCCAGAACACGGTAGCGAGTCGCATCGCCAGCGTGGTCTTCTGCATGTGTATCTACATCATCGGGTTTATTTATATCTCTTGGTAGCACTGGTACAGTCCGTATCCAATGCAGACAGGTAGAAAAAATGAATAGCCCTGGCTCTTCCATAGGCTGTTTACAGCTTGCATTTAGTCTTTGGCGTATCATTTGCCACCCAGCTACACGAGAGCCTGGCTTTTTATCAGATTGCGCCCATAACACCCCAGCTTTGCGCATTTCGCCCCCCACAGATTTGCCTTCCGCCCCCTCTTCAGTGAATATGGCATTATCCGCAGGGCCGGGCGCTATCTTTAAGCCTTCCAGAATGCCGCCTTTAGCCACAAGCTTTGCCTCTCGTTCTTTTATCCCCTTGGCTATGTCAGAGGCTATAAAGCGCAAACCTTGGTCTGGCTTACCGTTACTCCCGTACCACTCTGCCACGGCAAACAGAGTGCCAGGGGGAAAATGCCGTTCTTTACCCGCAATAATGGCAGGGCTTCCGTCACTTTCCGCCCACCAGATAACAGAAAAT
>CAZPTC010000318.1:0-2264 GCA_964589455.1 uncultured Desulfovibrionaceae bacterium
ACTACGTCTGTTTCGTCCACAATTTCTCTGCCAAGCATTTCTTCCAATACATCCTCTAAACTTACCACACCGGCAAGGCCGCCGTATTCGTCCAGAACGGCAAAAAGGTGCTGGTGGGACTCTAAAAACTGGGCCAAAAGTTTGTCCAGGGTTTCGCTTTCTGGCACAAAGCGTACGGGCTCCATAATATCTACAAGGGTTTTTTCTGTGGCTTCTTCTTTAAGCTGTACAATTTTGCGGCGCTGGACAATGCCAATAATATCTTCATTATGTTCGCCGTATACAGGTATGCGGCTAAAGTGCCAAATGTTTGGGTTATCAAAGGCTTCTTGCATGGTAAGCCTGGCTGGCAGGGAAAAGACCACGGTGCGTGGGGTCATTATGTCGTCCACATGCTTGGTGTCCAGGGCAAGGATATTGGCAATGGCTGTTTCTTCATAAGCTTCTATTCCACCAGATTTACGGGAAAGGCTGGCCATAACACGTATATCGTCGTCCGTGGCTTCAGGGGCTTTATTCGCAGGGGTAATAAGGCGGGTTATGTAGCCACTGGCCCAGGTAATAGGAGAAAATATTTTTACAAGAAAAGCAAGGGGGTAGGCAAGTACAGTAGAAAGTGGGGCCGCATAGGCAACACCCATAGTTTTGGGGATAATTTCCCCAATAATAAGCACCAGCACAGTAAAAATGGCGGCAAAAAGCGGCAGGCTGCCAGCGTCTAAGGCTGCTGCCGCAAATGCACCGGCAATGGCGGCACCGGCAGTATTGGCCACAGTATTCAGGGTAAGCACGGCTGTTATGGGTTTATCCACATTGGTGCGCATTTCGTAAAGAATGGCACCTGTTTTAGAGCCACTTTCCCGCGATTTTTCAATATGCGTCAAGGGGACAGAATATAACATGGCTTCAGTGGTGGAGCAGAAAGCAGAAATAACAAGGGCTAGAGTAACTGTAACAATAAGGGCGACCATGGTGTTCCTTTTTTGTAATGTATGCGGTAGAATATGTGTGGTAAGAATATAGCGCAGGGAAGGGCAAGAGGCAATGCCCGTTTTAACGTCATAAAGGAAATTTTTGCGGAAGCGCTTTTTACCATTGTCAAACGCACTCTTTGGCCTTATAGTCTTCTGGAGGGTATATATGCTGCTTAACACCCCGGCAGGCTTGCTATATATGGCAATGGCAGCATTTTTCTAAGTATGTCTGCCTGCTCGCGTATAGCGCGTGCAAGGCTTTTTGCCTGATACGAATAGACTTTTTTCTTTTTTTCTAGCTGTGTATACATTGTACAAATAATGGTTCCAGATAGTTTGTGGAGGCAACATTGAATCCATTTTCCCGTAATATGGCCATGTGGGTTATTATTTCCCTGGCCGTGCTGCTTCTTTTTAACATGTTCAGCCAGCCAACTGCCCAACAGCAACAGCAGGCTTTAGCGTATAGTGAATTTCTTTCCCAGGTGGACAAAGGTGAAGTAACAGAGGTGCGCATACAAGGTAATACCCTTACAGGGAAAACCTTGGATGGTCGCGTTTTCCAAACTTACACCCCCAATGACCCTGGTCTTGTCCAGCACCTTTTAAATTCTAAAGTGAATATTAAAGCGGAAGCCCCGGAAGAACCCAGCTTACTTACGTCACTTCTTATTGCATGGTTCCCCATGCTTTTGCTTATTGGTGTGTGGATTTTCTTTATGCGCCAAATGAATGGGCAAAATGGCAAGGCTATGTCCTTTGGGCGTTCCCGCGCACGGGTGATAAACCAAGAGCAGGGCCGCGTTACCTTTGAAGATGTGGCGGGTGTGGACGAAGCCAAAGAAGAACTTTCTGAAGTGGTGGAGTTTCTTTCTAATCCGCGCAAATTTACGCGCCTTGGGGGCCGTATACCCAAGGGTGTGCTGCTTGTTGGCCCTCCCGGAACAGGTAAAACCCTTCTGGCCCGTGCTGTTGCAGGGGAAGCAGGTGTGCCCTTTTTCTCCATTTCTGGTTCTGACTTTGTAGAAATGTTTGTGGGTGTTGGCGCTTCGCGTGTGCGTGATTTATTTACGCAAGGCAAAAAAAGCGCGCCCTGCCTTATTTTTATTGACGAAATAGACGCTGTGGGCCGTCAGCGCGGCGCAGGCCTTGGTGGCGGGCACGATGAACGAGAACAAACCCTGAACCAGCTTCTGGTGGAAATGGATGGCTTTGAATCCAATGAAGGCGTTATTCTTATTGCCGCCACCAACAGACCCGACGTCTTAGACCCTGCCCTTCTGCGCCCTG
>CAZPTC010000319.1:0-2231 GCA_964589455.1 uncultured Desulfovibrionaceae bacterium
CGACTGATCAAAATAGTTGCCAATCTGTGCGAGCTGCGCCATCGTTCCATCCATCCTATCCATTAGTCTAAGGATGTTATTTATACGAACAATTCTGGAAAAGGTTTTGATACTTGTTCCAACATGCTGTTTAAACAGGCGATTCATATGTTTTTGGCTATAGTTGACTGCCTGTGTTAAATCCCCTACACTTGTAACTCCTGCGTTTTTAATAATATAATCCATAGCGCCAAATAAAACATCTTCATGCTTAGTGTTTTGCAAATAGGAAAAAAGTGTGCTGTTCAGAAACTGCACGAGCACGTCAATAGAGCTGTATCGCATCATTGCTTCTTTAATCTGGATGTCTAAACGCATACAAATATCACAGAAGTTGATTGCAACATCCTGAAGCTCTTGCTGATTAATCTTAAAAAATGGATATAACCCACCGGGGTGAAACTCAACTAGCAGCAAAACAGAAAACTGATTAGCCTGTTCACCTACTACACAAGATTTTGTGCTAACACCACGAATTTCGCTTTGAATGGCATGTTCAGCAGAAGAAAATACAATCGTTGAGCTGGCAGACGGCATAATGGTATATTGATCGCTCATGGTTGTATTTTCGGGAAAAGTAAACGTATAGTTTGAGATATATGGCCTTAGAGCAGGATGGGGGGGAACAAATACAAAGCTTTCGCCCCGTAACAAGCAAGCCCCCCTGTATTGACTGATGGCTTGTTTTGTTAACATTGCTCCCTCCAATTCAGTAGTGGAAATACTAAACCATAGCTATGGTTTTTTAGGCATTTTCATAATGCGTAAACTCCTTGCGGGGGAGCAGTAAGAACAAATTTTTGGTATAAATTAAATTATTTTTTATCCTTAAGTATCCATTCAAACCAATATGAAAACTCAGCAGCTAAGTGCATTTGATGCGCATTGGTAATGCTCTTTGGGCAACGAATGCTATTTTAATCTTATTTTACCACACCCCAACGCCAAAGCCAATACAATTCAAAGTAAACTCCCCGCCAACCAGCGGGGAGTTTATATTTCTTTATATAAGGCATACCCACATTGTATTCATAATTTCTTGGAAAGGGCGTAGCGCAATTACTATATTTTGTGTTACATGGTTACCGAGCATAAGTTCCCGATACTTTTGCTTGGGCAAGCACTTTGCCATCCATTGCTGTCTTAAGTGAATTCAGCACAAAGCCTTCTGTTAAAACTGGGAGTTCGCTCAGCGCATATGCGGTAATAACATAGGTGTGCACACCCGATGGTGGTGTAGGGCCACCATAGCCCGTCGTACCAAAATCGTTTTGTCCTTGTGTCATGCGGTTTGCCCATGCAATGCTGGCATCTTCGGGAATATCCAGCTCTGTACCATCCACGCTAAGCACCGCCAGCCAATGCACCCAGTTACCGCCATCCGGATCAATCATGCTAATCGCAAGGGCTTTTGTCCCTTCCGGGAGATATTGTATTTTTAGCGGCAATGAGCGCGATGGAATATTGCCAGCTACAAACTGTGTGCCTTTTTCCCCATATGCAAGCCCCATCGCTCCGTTTGCAATGCCAGCGCTGGAAAGCTTCATGTCGGCTATAGAAGCGGGTGTCGGTGCTGAAGGGGGTTCAGGCGTCTCGGCTGGCTGGGGTGTTTCTTTTGGTTCAGGTATTGAAGATGAATTGGGCGTTGAGGATGGTTTCAGCGTTTCGGACGGCTCAGGCGTTTGCTCGGTGGCTGACCCGGCGGACGAAGAATTGTTCGTCACTGCGGGTGTGGCTGGTGTTTGTGTGCACGCGCTTAACAACAACATTGCCAATAACACAACCAATATTTTTTTCATTTTGCAGCTCCTTTTTATCTATTTAGTTTACCAGTAAATATCCGGCTTGTTTTGCCCATGCTTTTGGGTATTGGCTTTCACATTCACAAAGTTTATAGTCCCAAAAATCAGCCCGCCAATGAAGCCAATTGGAATACATATCACCGCGACATTTGCTGCATCCTTGCCGAAAATAGATGCAAATGCCAACAACAAAAAACCAGTCGCAAGCCCTATTAAAGAACACCATAGGGGTAACATTCGGGCGCTCTTTACCTCCCACGATTGCCGCTTGCCGCAAAAATCGCATTTTCCGCTTATTTCCCCGCCATAATTTCCTTTTAGCGCAGAGGCTTTCTTCGCATTAATTATGCGTTGCAGGCTTTCTGCGGCTTCCTCTACAAGCCTAGCTTG
>CAZPTC010000320.1:0-2196 GCA_964589455.1 uncultured Desulfovibrionaceae bacterium
TTAATCTGTTATGATGCCCTGTTCTCCTATGTGAACGGTACCAATGAGATTTTGGTAGACAAGCTGCTGGCTCAAGGGATTGTGGATCTCAGCCTTGGGATAAAGGCGCTTTTGGCCCTGTTGAAAAGGCCCTTTTAAAGTCAGACCTTGGCCTTACCCCCATGAATGACGGTAAAGTGATACGCATTACCATCCCCCCGCTTACAGAAGAACGCCGCAAAGACCTTGGCAAAGTGGCAAAAAAATACACAGAAGACGCCAAGGTAGCCTTGCGTAATATACGCCGCGATGTGAACGAAGGCCTGAAAAAGCTGGAGAAAGACAAAGCCGTTTCTGAAGATGAGCTGAAAAAAGCTATGGAAGATGTGCAAAAACTTACCGATTCTTTTGTTGCAAAGGCAGATGCCAAAGCTGTTGCCAAAGAAAAAGAAATAATGGAAATCTAGGCGCGCATCTGGGGTACAGAGTGGATACATCTGATTTGCTGGATAGCGCAAGCCTGCCACAACATCTTGCTGTTATTATGGATGGTAATGGCCGCTGGGCTAAAGCCCGTGGTCTTGCGCGCAAGGAAGGGCACAGGGCTGGTGCGGAAAGCGTACGCACCCTTATTGAAGAATGCCATACCCTTGGTATCCCGTATGTCACGGTGTACGCATTTTCTAAAGAAAACTGGAAGCGTTCCTTAGATGAAGTAACCTTTTTATTTGACCTTTTTACAGAATTTTTGTGGAAAGAATGCGCACAGTTAGAAAAACATGGCGTTAAAGTGGCGGTAATAGGGGATGTAGAAGAAATACCCTTTGCTTCCCGTGCCGCTTTAGACCATGTGATAAACCGCACCAAAAATGGCACGTCTATGACCTTTACCCTGGCCTTAAGTTATTCTGGCCAGGCAGAAATTTTACAGGCTGTGCGCCGCCTTTTGGCAGAAAAAAGAAAACCGGAAGAGTTGACAGAAGAGCTTTTCCGCTCCATGCTGTATGCACCGCAAATGCCGTTTCCGGATCTTGTTATCCGTACAAGTGGGGAAATGCGTTTAAGCAATTTTATGCTTTACCAGTGCGCGTATGCAGAATTGTACTTTTCGCCTGTGCTCTGGCCAGATTTTGGAAAAGAAGATTTGCGCGCTGCCTTGCTTAGCTATGCCTCCAGATCCCGTCGTTTTGGGGCTGAAGAAAGTGGGCCAAAGGAGAACGCCACATGCCGGACATAAAAGGAATACTTACAAAAGTTTGGGCAAACCAGCGTGTTCGCACGGCTATTCCTATAGGGCTTTGCCTTGCCATTGCCTGGTTTATGGGTGGGGCGGTTCTTTTTTTCCTTGTGGCTCTTGTGGCATTAGCCGGTCAATGGGAATGTATGGGGCTTTTTGCGAAGGATGCCCTGTGGGATAAGGTTTTGGCGCTTCTTGCAGGCCTTTTGTATCTTGTGGCCTATGCTGTATCGCCAGCAGTAGCCTTGCCTTTCCTGGCGCTTATTATGCTTGCTATTGGACTGAAATACTTGCTTTTATGGAAGCAGGAAGAAGCCATAACACGTTGCCACTCCAGTGCGGCGGTGCTGTTTTCCTTTATGTATGTGCCTTTTTTGCTGGCCCCTGTTTTACATTTTTCCCCTTTTGAGCAGTTGCTTGTTGTGGCTGTGCCCGCCTGTTCAGACATTGCGGCCTATACCATTGGTATGCGCTTTGGGAAAAATAAAATATGGCCAGCAGTCAGCCCTGCCAAAAGTGTGCAAGGGGCAATAGCTGGCCTTGTGGCCTCTTTTGCTGTGGGCTTTTGTTTTTTGTTTGTGATTGCTTTGTTCCCCTCGCTCTTAGGGCGGCCAGATACTGGCGCAGAATGGAGCATAGGGCTTTTTTCTTCTGGCTGTATAGGCGGGATAATAGGCCTTTTCTTGGGTCTTATGGCCCAACTTGGCGACTTTTTCGAATCTGCCCTTAAGCGCAGTGCCGGCGTTAAAGACTCTGGAACCATTTTGCCTGGGCATGGTGGCATTTTGGATAGAATAGACTCCACACTTTTTTCTGTAGCCGCCTATACCGTATTATTGGCGCTTTTCCCTGCCATTTTATAGCCTATGTTTTCGTATATCAGCCAGTTACCAGGATACGATGGAAAAGCCATGCCCAAGGCCTTTAAAGGCCAGCGGGGGCTTGTGCTTCTTGGCTCTACGGGTTCCATTGGCTGCTCC
>CAZPTC010000321.1:0-2190 GCA_964589455.1 uncultured Desulfovibrionaceae bacterium
CAAACTGGTTTTTACGCTGCTTATACACTTCGCTCACCAGCGCTTTTTCATCCTGCGCCTTAGAGCCTAAGTTACGGGCCGCATCAGAGAATATGCGCTGCGCACCGGCTGGGCCGTGCTGCACGGCAGTGCTGAAAATAACTTCCTGCATAACAGGGGAAAGGGTGGCAAGACCCAGCCTTTCCTGAATACCCTGGGCTGCGGGTTCATAATGGCTTTGGCGGATAAATTCTTCCTGCAGGGCAAGAAATTTTTCCGGGTCTTCTTCTGCAATAGCCTGCCATTCAGTGGGAACAGCCCCGCGCTTGCTGCCTGTGTTTGCAGGGCCGGCAGATGTAAGGCGCTCAGCATAAGAAGGCTCTTTATCTTTTAAAAACTCCATAAAATCATCAAATGTGCCTTGGCGTGAAGAAATTTGGTATTTCCCGTAAGAAGTGCCGCCATTTCTGTCGTACCCTATAGCAGCAGAACCTTTGCCGCCCGATTCAAAGGCCGCGCTCAGGCTTCCTAAATTTTCCAAGGATTCTGCAAAAGAACGGGAGGCAGACGGTTTTTTGACACCCACACGGGAAAGTGTGGCAAGGGAATTTTCATCCAAAGCAATGGCCTGGCCTTCTCTGCTAATGGCTTGCTGGATCATGCGCTCTTTTTGGGCATCCAGCGGCAAGGCATCTTTCCCTATGGGAATAGCGGCTTGGTCCATAAATTTGGCAAAGTCCTGGGTGGAATTGGCAAATGTACGCTCTAGTCCACCACGTAAAGGATTGGCGTAATCAGTTGAAGTAACACGATTTTGTATCATCATGGGGCGTTCTACCAGCATAGAAAAACTCCTGGACAGTAGGTTTACAGTCAGTGAATAGCAAAATCCGTACCAACATGGGGCAAGCAGCAGGTGGCGGACATTTCCACTTGCTCCCGCAAGATTTTCTGTGTAAAAGAAAGCATTACGGTTGGAGCAAACAGCGCGCCAACCCCATGACGGAGCCCAGATGAAAGTATACCTTATTGGCGCAGGCCCTGGCGATGCCGGGCTTTTAACCTTGCGTGGCGCACATGCCATTGCAGAGGCAGATACTCTTGTTTATGACTATCTTGCTTCTCCTTCTCTTTTAGCACTGGCAAGGCCAGATGCAGAAAAAATTTATGTAGGCAAAATTGCGGGTAACCACGCTTTGCCACAGGATGGCATAAATGCCCTGCTTGTACAAAAAGCCAAAGAGGGCAAAGTAGTGGCGCGCATTAAAGGCGGCGACCCCTATATTTTTGGCCGCGGGGGGGAAGAAGCCCTGGCCCTTGTAGACGCTGGCGTGCCTTTTGAGGAAATACCCGGTATTTCCAGCACCATAGCAGGCCCCGCGTATGCGGGTATTCCGCTTACCCACAGGGCGTACTCAAGCTCTGTTACTATTATAACCGGGCATGAAGACCCCACCAAGCCCGGTTCTGTGCATAATTGGGACGCACTGGCAAAAAGCGCCTCTACCCTTGTTTTTGTTATGGGTATGAAAAACCTGCCGGAAATAGTAAAAAACCTTATGTCAGCGGGTCTTAGCGGCCAAACCCCGGCAGCGCTGGTATATTGGGGCACAACACCCAGACACCGTTCCCTTACCGCAAATCTGGAAACTCTGCACGCGCGCGCCATAGAAGAAGGCTTTCAAAACCCTTCTGTTATAGTAGTGGGCAAAGTGGTAGAACTTGCGCCCAAGCTGAATTGGTTTGAAAAAAAGCCGCTTCTTGGCAAATCAGTTGTGGTTACACGTGCGCGTGAACAGGCAAGCGCAACTGTTGCCATGCTGGAATATGAAGGCGCAGAAGTAATTGAATGCCCCACAATTGAAATTAAGCCCATTACAGAAGAAGAAAAGGCAGACCTGAGAGAAGCTATTACCCATCTTACGCGCTACAGATGGCTTATCTTTACCTCTGCCAATGGCGTGCGCTGCTTTATGGACGAACTTTTCCTTATGGGATTAGACGCAAGGCAGCTTGGTGCCGTAAAAATTGCGGCCATTGGCTCTGCAACAGCAGAATCTTTGCGTCGCTATGGCCTTAACGCAGATTTTGTGCCAGAAAAATTTGTGGCAGAATCTGTAGCAGAAGGCATGATAGAAAGGTTTGAGCTGCAAGGCGCGCGTATATTACTGGCCCGTGCAAAAGAAGCGCGCGATGTGCTGCCCCATGAAT
>CAZPTC010000322.1:0-2157 GCA_964589455.1 uncultured Desulfovibrionaceae bacterium
CTTTTTCTTTTTGCATGGGCTGCCACACGGGAAGTAAAAAATGTGGATTTTGCTGTGCTAAGCTATGACAGTGGGCGCTGGGACGATACACTTGTGGCCAATATGCTTGGCTCCCCAACATTCCGTTCTGTGCGGTATACCCACTCACCAGATGAAGCCAGACGCTGGATAGAAAAGCAGGATGTGCTTTTTGTGCTTTCCTTTCAGGACGACTTTTCCCGTAATATAGAAAGCATGCAGCCTGCTTCTTTTCAAATTATGCTGGATGGCCGGCGCTCTAATGCTTCCCTAATTGCGCAGGGTTATGTACAGCAAATTGCCAGCGCCTTAGGGGAGCAAACTCCTGCGTATCTGGCGCAAAGCCCTGCCAAGGTGAAGCTGGAAGCTATTAATTGGTTTAACCCTAACCTTCAGTTTACATGGTTTTATTTGCCTGGCCTTATTGGCACCATAAGTATGATGATGGGCTTTATTGTTTCTGGCCTTTCTGTTGCACGGGAAAAAGAGCTGGGCACTTTTGACCAGGTGCTTGTTTCCCCGGCAGAGCCAACAGAAATTGCTATTGCCAAGCTTATCCCTGGGGGCATTGTGGCCATAGGGCAGGGCACGGTGTTTATGCTGGGGGCGCACTTTTACTTTAAAGTACCTATTGAAGGCTCTTTGCTTATTCTCTATGCTGGCATGCTTGTGTTTGCTATTGCGGTGAGTGGGGTAGGGCTTTTGCTTTCCTCACTTGTCAGCACCCAGCAACAGGCATTTTTATCGTGCTTTGCGGTTGGTGTGCCCCTTATTTTGCTTTCTGGCTTCGCTACACCCATTTATAATATGCCCGTACCTTTGCAATATTTAAGCGAACTTGACCCACTCACCCATTTTCTTGTGCTGATACAAGGTGTGTTTTTAAAAGATATTTCCCTTTATAAGGCCGCTATTAATATAGCAAAAATGTGTGCTATTGCGGCTGTTACCACTACACTTGCTGTGCAGATGTTTAAGAGAAGGGTGTAAAAAAACACTAGCTTTTTACTTAAAAAAGCGAATTCATTTAAAAAATAATGGGAATGGGGCTAAGGGAAAAGTAAATTTGCCGATAAGCAAGAGAGATACCTTTAGGAGTTTGCCATGTTTTCTTTTAAGCCCATTGCTGCTGTATTTATAATATTCTGTATTTCTTTAGTTTTTTCTGGCCATGCGCTTGCAAAGCGTGGAGAAAAAGATGAAGAACTGTTAAAACAGTCTGTGTATATTGGTTCAAAAGCCTGCGGAGAATGCCACAAAAACGCATACGAAAATTTTACAAAATATTCTAAAAAAGCAAATTCCGGCAAGGCGTTACAACGTATGTCAGCTTCAGTGCCGGCAGAAGACATGGGGTATTGCCCCACCTGCCATACAACAGGCTATAAAAAGGGCGGATTTGTGGATTTTCAGTCTACTCCGCAGTTTGCGGATGTTGGGTGCGAAACCTGTCATGGCCCTGGCTCAATCCATGCGGCAACAAAAAACATTAAAGCTATTGATGTGCCAAGTATAGAAACTTGCGAAAGTTGCCATACAGAAAAAGTAAAGGTTATTAACTATAAGCCACTTCGCTTTTCCGCTGCTCATTAGTGCATATTTTTAGCATATTGCTATTTCTTTTTACTTAAAGGCTGTATATATGCGTAAACGCACTGTTAAGCTCACTACTTTATTTGCAATAATTGTTATTGTGCTTAGTTCTCTTTCTTTTGGTGTACTTATTTATCTTAATAATACGTTACGCTATAATGCAACTCTTACAGAACTAACAAAAAGTAGCGAAAATGAAGCAAGCCTAATGAGTTTTCTTATAGATACTCCTATGAGGCAAGGTAATGATGTTGGAACAAGAGTAGCTGTTTCTACACTGGCAGAAAGGTTTAAAGACACAAGTTTTTACTTAAGCACATCAAACAACAATATTACTTATAGTTCTAACGCAGCAGCAGAACGTACTCAATTAGAAGCACAGTTGCAGGGTTCTTCCATTTTGCCTATTGTACAAGAAGCCTTAAAAACTCCAATTAACATAACAAAACTAGAAAAAGAGGGTAATAAGTACCTTTTATATAGAGTTGAAACAATAGAAAATTCTACTTCCTGCTACCATTGCCACGGTAAATCCCGTCCCATACT
>CAZPTC010000323.1:0-2143 GCA_964589455.1 uncultured Desulfovibrionaceae bacterium
GAGAAGGCAATGTAGGCACACTTGCACAGGGTTTTCTGGAAATGTCCAACGTGGAAGTGGTGGACGAAATGGTCAATATGATTGTTGGCCAGCGGGCTTATGAAATGAACTCTAAATCCATACAAACCTCAGACTCTATGCTCCAGACAGCCGTTAACCTGAAACGTAACTAATTTCTGAAGCGTATACGCAACCATGGAAGGTGCGTTATGAAACTTACACAAGTCTTTCTTACTGTGTTTCTTGGCTATTTACTTGTCTGCGTGGCCATTGCCTACGCAGGCACCCCAGGCACAAATACCGGCTTCATGGACGATGCCCGTGCACAAGCCTTTACCACACAAAACCCTGGTTCCTAAACTGCCCTTCTCCATCATTTCCACAGGGCATTCTGGACAGATACGAGAATACCATTATGCTGGAATATAACACGCAAACAAAACAAAGCCTTCCCCACAGCTTGGCGCCTGCTGCACGCACCCTGTTTATGGGCATGCTTTTGCTTTTTTTCTGCCTTGTTAACTCCCAGCTATGCCTTGCAGAGCAAAGCCCACCCCTTTCCCAGCAAGGCTGGAGACTGCGCATTTTTGATGCCGCAGCCGTGCATACCCCCACCGTATACCTTAAAGACATTGCAGAACCCTTAGGCCTTTCCCCCGCAGAATGGGAGCGCATTGCCAATACCCCCCTTTGGCCAGCCCCGGAACAGGAAGGCAAACCCCTGCAAATTAACCGCCAACGCCTGCAAGATGCCCTGCGCGAACGCCTTGGCAACCTTGCCGATACCTGCATTCTGCCTTCTTCCCTTGCCATCCAGAAAGGTGGCTCCGTTATGCGGGAAGAAGACTTACGCGCCCTCACTGTCAAAACTTTGACTCCCACCCTCAATAACCTGGGCGGACGCGCCAATCTTGTAGATTTTCGCCTGCCTGCCTACGCCTTTCTTGCCCACCCCGGCCAGCAAATTGTTTTGGAACCCGGCACCATTATTCCCGGACGCCTTAACCTGAAATTTGCCGTGCAGGAAATGGATGGCTCCATTGTCCGCCGCTTCACTGGCACAGCCATGCTGGAACTGTGGATGGATGTGCCATGTGTAAACCGTCCCCTTAATAAAGGCGACGCCCTTTACCCGCAGGATATTATCTTTATGTCCAAAAATATGGCCAATATCCGCGGCGATGTTTGGGATGGCAGAGGCGGCCCCTGGCAAGTCTTACGGCCCCTTGCCCCGGAACAGCCCGTGCTTATAAGCGATATTGGCCCCTTAGCCGCCATACGCAAAGGCAGCAAAGTTACCCTTGTGTACCAAAAAGGCAATGTCCAAATACGCACCCTTGTAGAAGCCTTAGAAGACGGCGGCCCCGGCGATACTATTGCTGTTCGCAATATGGAAAGTAAAAAAACCCTTTATGGCGTTGTGGTAGACCCCAACACCGTAATGACCAAATAAGCGCCAATGCTTTCACTCCATTAATACTCTTTGGAAGGGGAAAAACATGCAAAACCAACGCACAATCAGCCTTTTTACCTTGCTGGGCCTTCTTGCCCTTACCTCCTGCACCGCTGCAGAATCCCAGCCCAGTCCCATGATGCCCGTTATGCAGCCTATGGCCTATCAAGAGCCAACACCTGGCTACTCTAACCCTGGCTCCATGTTTCAAGACGGCGACGCCCGCTACCTTTTTGCAGACAGCCGCGCCCGCCGCGTGGGCGATATTGTTATGGTGAAAATTGTGGAAAGCTCAACAGCCTCCAGCTCCGCCACCACCAACACCAAAAAAGAAAATACCACAGAATACGGCGTGGGCAGCTTCCTTGGCCAAACACAGCCCTTCTTCCCCATTGGCGCCGTGGGCGACGCAAACCTGCTTTCTACCAATACCACCAAAGACTTTCAGGGCAGCGGCGATACATCCCGCAAAAATAACGTAAGCGCCAGCATTGCCGCCCGCGTTATAAGCGTTATGCCAGACGGCCTTATGCAAATTGAAGGCGTGCGCGAAACCCGCGTGAATAACGAAACCCAGTACCTTGTTGTCTCCGGCCTTGTCCGCTCCCGCGATATTGCCGCCGATAACTCCATTCTTTCTACCCAAATTGCCAATGCCCAAATGGCTTACTACGGCAAGGGCGTGATAAG
>CAZPTC010000324.1:0-2128 GCA_964589455.1 uncultured Desulfovibrionaceae bacterium
AGTCAAAACATCTAATAAGCGCGAAATACTTAAAATGCATGTTCTCGCTTCTGCCTTATACGCAAAAAATCTTGCCAAAAAAGAAGCAGAACCATGCCGCGCGTATATGCAAGAGCGCGGCCTGCCAGAAGATATGGTGGCGCGTTTTGCCCTGGGGTACTCTTTGCCTGCATGGCAGGATTTGGCAGATACACTCAAGCGTTCTGGCTATAAAGAGGCCATTATGGTGGAGAGCGGGCTTGTCAGCAGGGGTACCAAGGGTGGCGTGTACGACCGCTTCCGCAGCCGCCTTATGTTCCCTATCCGCAATTTATCCGGCCAGACTATTGCGTTTGGCGGGCGGGTATTACCCAAACTAGCACAGGAAAATGACGCAAAGTATATCAATTCTTCCGATTCCCCTATCTATAAAAAAGGGGATCACCTGTATGGCTTATATGAAGCGCGCTCTGCTATGGGTGTGCAAAAATGCGCCATGCTGACAGAAGGGTATATGGATGTCATAACCCTGCACCAGTTTGGCTATACAAACGCTGTGGCAGGCCTTGGTACGGCCCTCACGCCAGAGCAGGTGCGCCGCATTTCCAGCTTTTGCCCAAAGGTGGAACTTTTGTACGATGGCGATGCCCCAGGCCGTAAAGCCGCGCTTAAAGCCGCAGAAATGTTTCTTACACGCGGCCTTTCCTGCACAGTGGTGCTGTTTCCTGAAAAAGAGGATATAGACAGCCTTTTGCGTAATGCAGGTAAGGAAGCCTTTGAAGACTTACGCACAAAAGGCCAGGAAGGGCTGGATTTTTGCATAAGCACTCTGCAAGGTTTTTCCCCAAAAGATGCGGTGGAGTGGGCGCGTAATTTTCTTCTGCAAGTGGAACTGCCAGAACTATTCCAAAAATTTGCCACCTCTTTGGCGCAGGGCCTTGGATTTTCTGAACAGGAGTTGCGGGATACTGTGTACCAAAAAAAGCAAGGCCGCAGCCGTATAACGGCAAATACCCTGGATACACACCAAAAAATGGTGGGCAGGTCAGAAAAACTTGAAGAAATAAAGGGAGAAGAAAACTTTTTAAACCCTTCTCTTTCAACGGATAAAGAAATTCTTACATTTGCGGTTCGCTATCCTGATGCATTGGCAGCTTTACAAAACCTTGGGGCTGACTTATTTTTAAGAACACCGTGGGCGCGTGCATTATGGGAAAAATTGGAAAATGCCCATGGAGAAGACATATTCCCCTTACTTTCCGAAGTGGAAAAAGGGTTCTATATACGTGCGCGCGATATGGGAGCACCGCTGGATAATCAGGCAGGGGAGCTTGCTGCTCTGCAAATACTGCTTGAACAATTACAGAAAAAAAACCATTCCGCCTCGCTTATTGCCGCGCTCCGTCAGGGGCAAGCGGATACAGCCACACAGATGGAATATATGCGCGCTCTGAGAGATGCCCGAAAGGAGGCCTTGTGAAAAATCTGAAAGAAGTACCGAGTGTGAAAGCCCTTATTAATAAGGGCAAGGCGGCTGGCTACCTTACATTTGAAGAAGTAAGCAAAGCCATGCCCCCTGAAATGAGCACTCCGGAAAAAATAGAAGAAATTATGGGCATTTTTGACCAGATGGATATCCTGCTGGTCGATTCTGAAAAAGAAGCCCAGTCTCTTGCCATGCCCAGCGCAGACTCCGATATGGATAGCGCAGACCCCTTGTTTGACCCAAGCCTTGATGATGGGCTGGACAGTGTGGGCGGTATGGGCATGGAAGGCTCTTTAGACAGTGCCATAGACATAACCTTAGACCCCTCTATGGAAACTGGCATGGATATTGTGCCAGAAATTATCCCTTCTGTGGACGATGCAACAGACTTTGCCTCTCGTAACACAGACCCTGTACGTATGTACTTGCGGGAAATGGGCGCAGTGCCGCTTTTAGACCGCGATGGGGAAGTGGTTATTGCCAAAAAAATAGAAATGGGCGAACTGGATGTCTTGTACGCCTTGGTGGAAGTACCCGTTGCTGTAGAAGAGCTTATTAATGTTGGGGAAGATTTGCGCCAAAACCGCATTAAACTGAAAGATGTGGTGAAAACAATAGAAGAAGACGACCCCAGCGAAGATGAAATGAACCAGCGCCAGCGTG
>CAZPTC010000325.1:0-2122 GCA_964589455.1 uncultured Desulfovibrionaceae bacterium
AGCGGCTTGCATAGAAGCAAGCGGTTTAACACGCAAGGAAATAGCTTCGCGTCTTGGTTGTCATATCGGCAATGTAAACCGCTTTTGTTCCAAAGAAGACCACTATGAACCGTCAATAAGCATGGTGGCTTCTCTCTGTGCTGTTACGGGGAATACTCTGTTGGTGGACTGGATTATAGCGCAGTTACCCACAGTCGATGACCAAGCTGCCGAAATGCCAGAAAGCCGCGCCCATGTTTTGACCGCTCTTGCTGAGATTTCCGCCTCTCTTGGTGAAGTCGCGCGGATTGCAAGTAGTACTGACAAGCGCGGGGTAACCCCAGACACAGCACGGGAAATGCGTTCCGCCCTCCTTGATGTTGTGACTGGGGCAAAACACCTCATGGGAATGCTGCAGCACATAGCAAAACATAATGGAATAGATACCTGCCCACCACTGGCCAGCCTGATACGCCCAATTAATAAGCAAAGCTTTTGGAAAAGATTTTTATGCCAAAGTAATAGGAAAAAGTAATGATACTCACCTGTAAAAAATGCAAAAGGAAGTTTGAGGCGCCCAACAGCAGAAGCATGTGTTTTAAATGCAGACCACACAAAGAGCAAAAGCTCTCTGCTCAAGAACTTTCGCTGAAAGAAGTAAGCCTGCATACCGTAAAAAAGCATCGTGGCACTGCTTGGCTTTTGCCTTCTGAAGCGGACAACCCCAAAAAGACCATTTGCGCTACATGCGGCAAACTTACCTACACAAACGAGTGCGCAGAATGCAAAGCAAAGCGGGAAGGGTATACGGTGGCATTTTTGAAAGATGAGGCAGCAGCATGCTCCACGAACAAGAAAAAATAGACGAACTACTACGTTCTATTAAAGCTCGCCTTGCCCATGCCCGCAAGAAACACCCTGTGTTTGCCACTGATATGAAAAATGGGCTGTACGCCATCAAGGAAGAGGTAGCGGAAATGCGGGAGGAAGTGCTAGCCAATAATGAAGCACGGGCGCTTGATGAATGTTTGGACGTGGTGGCAACCTGCATCCGCTTTTTACTGGGTGAGTGGAAATAGATGCCCTGCCGTGTTCGGTTGCCAAGACCAGAATTAGCTGGATACTGCGACAGAATAGATCCAGAAACAGGGGAAGTGCTGGCTCTGGCAATGGACAAACTGAGGGAAATTGCAACGCAGTACCCACATTTATGCCCGTGCCATAGCGCCAAAATGCCAAGCGGTGGCTGGGGCTGGGTAGAGAAAAAAGATTGCATAAAATGCAAAGATTGGGTGAAAGAATGAAGGTAGGACTCCATAACTCAGAAAAAACACAATTTCCTAACCTTGCCCTACGCAAATTATCTGCGTGGCATAAGGCGAAGGGGGATACTGTTGAAGCTTTTATGCCTCTTTGTGAGTACGATGTGGTATATTCCTCCAAGGTTTTTACCTTTACCCCAAAAAGTGGATACTTGCCCACTAACACTAAGCTCGGCGGCGTTGGCTATGGTTTATTCAACACATTACCTGATGAAATAGAGCATATTTGCCCAGATTATACTGGGATGGATTATAGCCTGGGCTTTCTGACACGAGGCTGCATACGCTCCTGCCCTTGGTGCATTGTTCCCAAAAAAGAAGGCAAAGTGCGTGAACACACCGATTGTGAAGAATTTTTACGACACAAAAATGCCGTTTTTATGGACAACAATATACTAGCCCACCCACATGGCATAGCGCAGATAGAAAAACTGGCAAAGCTTGCTGTGCGAGTAGATTTCAACCAAGGACTGGATGCGCGGTTAATCGATAGGCAGATAGCAAAAAGGCTTGCGGCTTTGAAATGGTACAAGCCAGCGCGCTTAGCTTGCGATACTATGTCGCAATTTTCGCATGTGGAAAAGGCTGTAAGGTTAATGCGAGAAGAAGGCGTGAGCCCAAAAGAATATTTTGTTTATACCCTCATCACTGATGTTGAGGAGGGACACGAACGGATTATGCGTATAAAAAGCCTTGCCTGTTCCCCCTTTGCTCAAGCTTATATCGATTTCTCTGGCAAAAAAGCAGTTAGTCAAGCGCAAAGAGATTTATGCCGGTGGTGCAATCATAAGGCGATTTTTAAAAGCGTCCCATTTTCGCAG
>CAZPTC010000326.1:0-2100 GCA_964589455.1 uncultured Desulfovibrionaceae bacterium
GCCCCATGCCAGGCACGCCAGCACCAATAGCCGGTGCAGGGGCGCTTGCCCCTGCCGGGGGGAGTTTGAGGGGGCGAGCAGCCCCCTCAAAAAAGCCATTATTCTTTTTCGCCCATAGCGGCAATGTGGATAGGCACGCCAAGTTTTTCTGCTTTTTTCAGTACAGCGTTAGCGGCGGCAGCGGCTTGTGCTTCTTCGCGGGCTTTTTCAAGGCGTTTACGCTGGTATTTTTCTCTGTCAATGCGGGCTTCGTGGAGGAGGGCATCGCGTTTTTTCTCAAACAGCAGGGTACTTCGCAGGGAGGCAATGCCAAGGGCAAAAACGGTAATAATGGCAACAAGCACTTGCTGAAGTTCCCAAAAGTTCACGCGGATAAGGCGTTGCAGCCATGTAAGGCCAATGGAGTCCCCAAAAAGGACAACGCCAAAAAGGCTGACAAAGCAGAGTATAAGGGCAACAGCTTCTATCCAGATAAAGGTGCGCAGCATAATAAGCATAAAGAGGGTAGAGTCGCGCACGGCCCGCAGCATACGCAGGCGTTTATTAAGGCGGGCCAGGTGTTCTTCTACATTTGCTATGCTTTCTTGGGCTTTTTTAAAGGCTTCAGGGGTACGGAAGTCTGAGGTGAAGGCCCAGTTGAGTATGCTGGCACAGGCATTAAAGTCTTTATTAAACTCTACAAGGGCGCGGGGGAAAGGAAACCAGGAGGCTTCATCCCGCACAATTTCCAAGGTGCCAAGGTAGTTTTTATAGCGGCTTTGGAGGGATTCAATTTCTGTTTTAATAAGTTTTTGGACTTCCTCGTCCAGCAAAGGGGTTTCTTTGGCAACATTGAGGAAGGAGAGGTAGTTTTTTACCTGGGTTTTGGCTATAAGCTCGCCCACGCGGGTAAGCAGGCGGCTTGCTGCTTTATGTTCTGGAGTGAACCAGGTTTGTATTTCCTTGTCCATTCTTACAAGGGTATTGCGGTTATCGGCGCAAAGTTTTTGGGCATCAACCCACAGGGGGTGGAGGGTGGTAAGAATGGTTTTTTGGCCGCGCTCCAGTTCCGGGTCTAGCAAAATCTGGTTAAACAGGGTGGGGTCTTGGTGAACAAGGTCTATAAACTGGTTTTTAACCTGGCCGGCAAAGCCCATTTTCACATAGCAAACAAGGCGGCGGTAATGGGCGGCTTTCCATTGGGGTAAAAGGCGCTGCACGGACTCATAGGCTTCAAGGGCTTCTTGGTAGCGCTCTTGAATTTCCAGAATACGGGCGGCTAAAAGGCCATGCCATGCTTGCTGGATAACGGATATAGAAAGGGTTTCTGCCTCACGCCACGCCTGGTAGGCATGGTTAAGGTCGCCACGTTCCACAAGCACAAAGCCTAAAAGGCTTTTTAAGCGGGCATCGCGCGGGGTTCTGGCAAGGGCAGCCAGCACGTCGCGTTCAAAGACGTTAAGGTCATGCTGGCCAATGCGGGAAAATCGTTCCAGCAAAGACCAAGAGGGGTTATCGTCTATCAGGCTTAAATCTTCTTCCCCATTTATATCCCGGCCTGTAAGCAGCCATACATGGCGGATAATGCGCGACTGTATTTCGTAGCTGTTTGCCAGTACACCTTGCAGAATATTGGCATCCAGCCCGCCTTTATCCAGCACTTGCGGGTAGGCGGCAAGGCCAAGCTTGTTCAGCTTGCCTTCAATGGCGCGGAAGGAAACATTAATGGCTTCCAGGTCAATGTCAGAAAAATCTGCCCAAAAATTGGCGGGAATGGGAGCCATGCGGCGGGTGGGACATTGCGCGGTAGAGTGGGTGCGCACGCCGCAGTAAAAGCAGGCTTCCCCTGTACCAGAAACAAGCTGACCTGCCATAAGCAAAGGTATGCTGGCTTCTTGCTGGGCAAGATCTGTAAGGTTGACATTGCACCAGTTTTCTATGGATGTGTTGCCACTGGTGAAGTTGAGGTCTTGTATATCAAAGCCTTCCCCAAGCAGGTAGGCGTTTTTATAACTCATATACGGGTAGTCCGGCATGAGGGAGTCCCACTGGATATTGATTTTTGTGGGCAGTTCGTTATTGAAATTCAGGCCGCGCTTGTCTACAATAGCAGAAACGCAG
>CAZPTC010000327.1:0-2096 GCA_964589455.1 uncultured Desulfovibrionaceae bacterium
GAGGGGAAAACCCCTTTTGTTTACAAAAGGGGTTTTCCCCTCCCCCAAACGCACCATTTATTCTGGGTTCAGTTCTTTTTCCTGCGGGAAAAGGGGCAGGTAGCGGTAAGAAAGGGAAAGCACAATAGCCGCGTAGGCAAATATAAGCGCGCAGGCGCCCCATTCTGCCCAGTTTGGCATATACGTTTGCCAGGAGTCAAAAGGCATGACTGGTATGGCAAGGGCTTGAACCGTCATAAGGTAGCGGTTCAGGGTAATGCTTATGCAGCCAAGCGCCATAAGGGAGTACATGGCAGCGGGTTTTTGGCGTATGCTTGGGACAATAAGACAAATAGCAGGGATAAGGGCAAACAGTAATTCTGCCCAGAACAGCCACTTGCCGTAGATAAAGCCATAGAACATCTGGTCAAATGTATTACCGGCGGCTGGCAGCAGGGTATCTACCCAGTACCAGGTATCCATAATCTTTAAGACAATGTACACCAGCATCATGATGCCGCCAATCTTGGCCATAAGCATTTTTACGTTGAAGGAAACAAGCTTGCGGCCAGTAACCTTTTCCATAAGGGTTGCTATAAGCACGGTGAACATGGGGCCAACGCTGACTGCGGAAAGGATATAGAGGAAGAATGTCCACGGCCATACAAAGAAGCCTTCGCGGTACAGGTAAGGGCGGGCAAAAAGCACACCGTACATGCCGCCAAGGGAGCCCTGGTGGAAGGTGGACAAAAACGCGCCAATACCCGCAAATAACGGCATAAACAGGTGAAAGTTATGCGCCAGAACACTAACAGCCTTAGATTTCAAAAGCTGACGGTTTTCCAGAATAAGCGGGATATATTCAATAATAAGCACTATGCAATAGCAAGTGATACAGAAAATAACTTCTGTCAGCATGGAGTGCACATTAGGGTACCAGTAGCCAAACCAACAACGGATGGGCATGCCGATATCCAGCACAAGAATAATCATGGCGCCTGTGTAACAAAGAAAGCCAATAAGAGCCGCCAGGTTTACAATGTGTTTAAGCTCATCAATATTAAGAATATAGCGCAAAAGGCCGGTAAAGAAGGCGCCAGCGCCAAGTGCAATAACGGCAAGGTCAAAGGTTATCCACAGGCCAAAGCCAAAGTAATCGTCCATGCCGGTTTCCCCAAGGCCAAAAGCCAGCACCATAACGGCTGCCACAAGGCCAAAAAGAAGCACAAGGCAAAGCACGCCCATCCAAAGGCTGAACTTGGTGAAGGAGCAACGCTTGCAGCCTTCCGGGAACAAGGCGCTGTCAATTGGTTTGCTGTAATCCATAATAGCCCCCTCTTCCTGTTATCCCTTGGTGGGTTCATCGGGTAAATAGTTATCCCCAAGGCGACGCACCCATTCGCGCGTGCTCATATAGTACACTTGCGGGTCTGTGTGCAAACGCTCCAGCAGACGGAACGCATTGGGGTTCTGGGAAAGTTCATGCACTTTATGGTCTGGGTTCAGAAGGTCACCAAAGGTAATGGCACCATTGGGGCAGGCATCTGTGCAGGCTGTTCTGTACGCTTCTTCCGGCAGGGTGGTGGGGTCTTCGCCATTGGTAATGGCCTTGTCCTTGGCTGCCATCCAGCGGTGGTGACAGAAGGAACATTTTTCCACAACACCGCGGGGGCGGGTTGAGACATCCGGGGTAAGGGTCTGGGCCAGATCACCGGGCCACTTGGGGTCATACCAGTTAAAGTAGCGGGCATGGTAAGGGCAGGAAGCCATACAATACCGGCACCCAATACAGCGCGGAGGAATTTGGCTGACAATGCCGCCATTTTCGCGCTTATCTGTGGCAATTACCGGGCACACATGTACGCAGGAGGGGTTACCGCAGTGCATACAGGGGCGGGGAAGATACGCCACTTCATGGTCTGGGAAGCTCTTGCCATTGGAAAGACGGAAAACCGTCAGCCAGTTGAGCGCCCGCAGTTTATTGCTGGCATCCACTTGCGGAGCCAGATTGTTTTCTGCCTGGCAGGCCACCATGCACGCGCCGCAGCCCGTGCATTTATCAAGGTCAATGACCATGCCCCATTTGATAGTAAAATCTAACGCTTCTGCCATTCTAT
>CAZPTC010000328.1:0-2067 GCA_964589455.1 uncultured Desulfovibrionaceae bacterium
CGTAAACCGTGGCCTCTGCTGTAGAAAATGTGGCGCGCACACCGGAGCTTCGCAATAAGCTTTTGTGGACCTTCTTCTTTTTGTGCTGTTACCGCGTTGGTGTCCATGTGCCGGTTCCGGGCGTGGACATTGTCGCGTTGTCGCACTTTTTTGCACAGTTGCAGGGTTCGGTCTTCGCGCTTCTGGATATGTTTTCAGGCGGCGGCTTGTCCAATGTCTCGGTTTTTGCCCTTGGTATTATGCCCTATATTTCGTCCTCCATTATCATGCAGCTTATGCAGGTAATAAGCCCGAAAATTAAGCAACTTTCCAAGGAAGAAGGCCAGGCTGGCAAGCGCAAAATCACGCAATGGACACGGTATTTAACGGTGTTTATTGCCATTATCCAATCCTTTGGTATTTCGCGCATCCTGCTTAATACCACAAGTCCGGATATGCTGCCAGTGGTGTTAAACCCCGGCACTGAATTTACCCTTATGACCATGCTTACTCTTACCACTGGTACAATACTTATCATGTGGCTTGGGGAACAAATAAGCGCCAAGGGTATAGGAAATGGTATTTCTCTTATCATTTTCTCCGGTATTGTTGTGGGTATTCCTGGTGCGCTAATGCGTATGTTCCAGCTTATTTCTGCTGGTGACATAAGCATTATATTTGCCATTATTTTTGCAGTGTTCATGGTTGTGGTTGTGGTTGGCATTGTGTTTGTAGAACGCGCCCAGCGGCGTATACCCATTCACTATGCCAAGCGCCAGGTTGGGCGTAAAATGTATGGTGGGCAAACAACCCACTTGCCTTTGCGTATAAACACAGCAGGTGTTATACCGCCCATTTTTGCCCAGAGCCTTTTGCTTTTCCCGGCAACAGTAGCAGGTTTTTCGCAAACTGACTGGGTGCAGCAAATAGTTTCCTGGTTCCAGCCAACTTCTATTGTGTATAATATCTTGTTTATTGGCCTTATTTTCTTTTTCTGCTTTTTCTATACAGCCATTATTTTTGACCCTAAAGATATTGCAGAAAACTTGAAGAAGGCTGGTGGTTTTGTGCCTGGCATTCGCCCTGGTGACAAGACAAATGAATATATCAATGGTGTGCTTAGCCGGCTTACCCTTTGGGGCGGCGTGTACATTTCCGTAATCTCCATTCTGCCTATGTTACTTATAGCCCAGTTTAATGTGCCATTCTACTTTGGTGGTACAAGTATCCTCATTCTTGTGGGTGTGGCTATTGACTTCATGGGGCAGTTGCAATCGCACTTTATTTCGCGTCAGTATGAAGGCTTAGCCGCAAAGACGCGGATTAAGGGCAGAGCATAGTTGGGGCATGCTTTGAAAAAAGTACAAGGTGTGTTCGTAAAGAACGAACGGGAAATTGCGGCTTTGCGCGTGGCAAATGGCATGGTTTCTACCATACTGGACGCTCTTTGCGCAGCCGTAAAACCCGGGATTCCTACCATGTATTTTGAAGAAGTGGCCCAGAGAATGTGCAAGGAAATGGGGGTAAAACCCTCTTTTCTTGGGTACCAGGGGTATCCGTACGCGCTTTGCTGCTCTGTTAATGAAGTGATTGTACATGGTTTTCCCTCTAAAGACCGCGTGTTGCAAAAAGGCGACATTGTGAGTTTTGATATGGGGGTGCAGTACCAGGGTTTTCACGGCGATTCCAGCCGCACGGCCCTTGTGTACGAAAATGATGAAAGTGAAGTTTCGCAGGTTGCCCGTGATCTTTCAGAAGATACCAGGCAAAGCCTTTACGAAGGTATTAAGGCGGCGCTTCCTGGGAATGATGTGTACGCCATCTCTGCTGCTGTTGAGCGGTATGCAAAGAGCAAGGGCTACAAAATCATCCAGCGTTTTGTGGGGCATGGCATTGGTGCCAGAATGCACGAAAAGCCAGAAATTCCTAATTTTCTTCCCGGTGTGGAGAAAAGCGGGGTCATACTAAAACCCGGCATGGTGCTTGCTATTGAGCCTATGCTGGCGCTTGGCACGCATGAAGTAAGCATACTACCTGATGGATGGACAGCGGTTACTCGGGACCGTTCCCTCGCGGCACATTGGGAGC
>CAZPTC010000329.1:0-2067 GCA_964589455.1 uncultured Desulfovibrionaceae bacterium
GGCCATGGGTATATTCCAGTTGGCCGACTGAGTCTACTTCTTGCTTTTCCGTTTCAGCATGCAAACGCAAGGGAATATTCCGTTGCGTTTGCTTGCTGCAGGGGAACGTGTGTATCTTGCGCCAGACCTTTTTTTGGAGGTGTTAAGCCCCGCGACTGAAGGGGGTAAAAGCCGTATGGACACAAATGATATGTCCTTGGTTTTACGCCTTACTTACAAAGGAAAGGGGTTGGCTGTCATGTGTGGGGATGCACTTGCTTTCTCTCTGAAACGTATTACCAGGCAGGCAAAGCCCGGCTCCTTACAGGCAGATGCGCTTATTTTACCCCACCATGCTTCTAAAACCAGCCTTTATGCCCCATTTTATGCATCTGTACAGCCACAAGTAGCCCTTTTTTCCTGTGGGAGCATAAATCCCTATGGCTTTCCCGCCCAAACAGTGCTCAGTGTATTACGCGAACAGCGTATACCTGTGCTTGGCACGCCCACGCACGGGGCCATACGCCTTGTATGGCGGTATGGAACATTGGAAGAAGTGGAAACTTTTGCCCCTGGCGGTGGCATATATGTGCCAGGTACGCCTGATTGGATAATACCTTGACAAAAGCGGACATGCTGGCATACCATAAAAAAAGAAAAGCCCCACTTTATGCGGAAGGATACGGACTCTTATGGAAGTGAAAATTTGGGGTGCACGGGGATCAACCCCCTTGTCATCTGTAGAAATGCTCCAGTTCGGCGGGAACACCTCCTGCATTGAAGTAGCAGGACTTGGCTTGCCAAAAAACCATTATCTTCTTTTTGATGGCGGCACAGGGTTACGCAATTTTGGTGCAGCATTACCAGATCCTGCCATGCCAGGTTCCTATCAAGCAGAAGCCGGTGGCCTGGTGCATATTTTTATCACCCATGTTCACTTAGACCATATTATTGGTTTGCCTTTTTTTCCACCCATGTTCAGTAATAAGTGGCGCATTAAACTGTATGTGCCAAGCGTAAATAAAGACTTTCTCAGTGTGCTGATGAACGGACACTTTTTTCCTGTAAAAGAGCATGATTTAGAGTCTGACCTGGAGCTTATTCCTCTGGAAGGTTTTGACACAATTTCTTTTCCAAACTTCACTGTGCAAGCTTTTCCTGTGCCGCACCCAGGCTCTTGCTTTGGGTACCGAGTATCCGGGCAGGGCAGCTCTGTTTGCTATGTCCCTGATTATGAAATAACTACCAAGGCAGAGCAGAATGGCATGGTGGCCTTTTTGCAAGCATGCTCACTGGCGATAATGGATAGCCAGTATCTGGAAGAGGAGTACGCAAGCCATAAAGGGTGGGGGCATAGCACGCCGCGTATGTCTGCCGAGCTTGCGCATGCCGCCGGGGTACAAAGCCTTTTGCTTTTCCACCACGAGCCTGCGCGTAATGATTCTACCCTGTTGGAAATGGAGCAGTGCGCCAGCAGGCAGGCATTGCCATTCCCTTTTGTTTTTGCCCGTGAAGGGGCAGTTTACCCCGTTCAGGCCGCGCATTCCCAAGGAGTTGTCTATGGAAACCATTGAAGAACATGTCCAATGGTTAGAGCGCGTCAGCCATGAGCTTTTGCTCTATGACGATATCAATATCATTCTTGACCGTATACTTTTTGAAGCCCGCAGCCTTTCCCATGCGGATGCTGGCACTATATACCTTGTAGAGAATGATGAGCTTGTTTTTGCCTATACCCATAATGATACCCTGTTCCCGGTTAATGAATCCCGCAAACATTCGTATTCCAGCGCAAGGCTGCCCATAAATGATAAGTCCATTGCCGGGTATTGTGCAGTAACGCGCATACCGCTGAAGATAGACGATGTGTATAACTTGCCATCAAGTGTACCCTACACCTTTAATGAAAGCTTTGATAAAAGCAATGGGTACAAAACATCTTCTCTTTTTTGCTTCCCTGTTATGGGCCGCGGGCGTTCTTTATTGGGTGTTATACAACTTATTAACAGTATGCAGGACAATAAGCCAGCCCCTTTTACAGAAGATATGGCCATACGACTTTTTATGCTCAGTATGCCTATTACAAAC
>CAZPTC010000330.1:0-2049 GCA_964589455.1 uncultured Desulfovibrionaceae bacterium
TTGAAAGAGCATTTTCGTCTTGCCCCTGGGGAATATCCACGCTTTGACTGCGTGTTGCTTGGCATGGGGGATGACGGCCATACAGCCTCGCTTTTCCCTGGCGAACCCGGCATGCAGGAAAAAGAGCGCATGGTTATAGACCAGTATGTGCGTACCCGCCATGCAGACCGCCTTACCCTTACCCTGCCGGTACTCAATAATGCCCGTTGCTGTATGTTTTTAGTTTCCGGGAAGGATAAGCATCAGGTATTAAGCCGCGCCCTCAATCTTTTGGCAGAGCCAGAGTTGCCTGCCCAGTTTGTGCGTCCACGCCGTGGCGAACTTTTATGGATTGTGGACGAAGCCGCCGCCCTTGGCAAATAAAAGCGTATTTGCATTCGCGCACCTGCCATTGTGCCAATATCATTGTGATGGACATTAATAAGGGATAGTATGGGATTTTCAGCCGCAAGTTTAAGTTTTACCCGTTTTAAAGTGTTAGACACCCCGCCAGATGCCTTGTGGGCAGAATTACCCTCGCGCTTAAAGCAGTTTTCTTTTATAGATATTGATAATACCGCAGAAGAGCGCTCCTTTGGGTGGGCCAATTTTGACGATATGTTCGATACTGCGTGGCGCACAAGCCCCCCGGAAAAGGCGCAGTATATCACTTTTACCCTGCGCCTTGAAACCAGGCGTGTACCGCCCGCAGTGATGAAAAAACACGTTCGCCTTGCCTTTATGGAAGAAGAGGCGCGTCTTGCCACTATGGGCAAAAGCTTTATACCCCGTGACCGCAAAAAAGAACTGACGGAATTAGTAAAGCTGAAGCTTATGGCGAGTTTTTTGCCCATACCTTCAGAAACGCAAATTGTGTGGAACAGGGAAGAAGGCCTTTTGTATGTGGCTTCTGGCAATCGCAGTACATTAGATTTATTTTTAGATTTATTTATCCGCACGTTTGATTTGCATATTGAGCAAATAAGCCCGTATTCTCTTGCTACCATGCTTATGGGCGAGGCTGTTTCGGAAAAGCTTGATAATCTTGAGCCCAGCACATTTGCCGGATAAGTAAGCTTCCAAGGTGGCGCAAAACCTGCGCTGCCCTATATTTTTGGGGCGCATACATGTTTATAACATGCTAAATTTTCAAAGAGTTAAATCTTTAATGAGGTCATCCCTGCATGGTTTCTGATACATATATTGGCGAAAATACCGATCTTCTGCTGGGGCAAGAGTTTCTTACCTGGCTGTGGCATAAAAGCGAAACCATGAACGGGCAGTTCCGCAATACACATGGGGAAGCTTTCCATGTGTCTATGGAGCAGCGCGTTGTTGTGCGCGGGGGAGAAGGGGACGCTAAAGAAACGGCTTCTGTTTCTGGCCCTATGTCTTTGTTGCGCGAGGCGCGCCTTGGTGTGACTATGGGCAAAAAAGTGGTGCGCGCCCTTGTGCGCCTTGAAAAAGACGGTCTGGACTGGCAGGTGAATTTGCGTGCGGAAGATTTTTCGCTCAGCAGCTTTAAAACACCGCCAGTTGCCAAACCAGAAAAGGACGATGACCCGGACGCCGCTTTTTTGGAAAAAATGTACCTTTTGGAAACTGGCCTTGCCATGTTAGACACCATGTACGCGCAGTTTTTAGAAGCGCGCCTTAACGCTGCTACGTGGAACCAGGAGCTTAAGGCTGTTGCAGCCTGGCTTAAGGAAACGGGTGTTGAGCGTGACTAAGCAAAAAGCTGCGCGCTTTAAGCAGTTTGGCGTGCGTTTTTTCAAAAAATTTCTTTGGATGCTCCTTATTCTTTGGGGCATCACGGTTATCAGTTTTGCTGTTATCCACTTAGCCCCCGGTTCCCCTACAGATATGCAGACAAGCCTTAACCCGCTTGCCGGCAATACCGTGCGGGAACGCCTGGACGAGCTGTACGGTTTAAACGACCCCCTGCCCGTGCAGTATTGGAACTGGCTTACCCGTATTGTCACCTTAGATTTTGGCAATTCTTTATCCAGCGATTCCCGCCCTGTTATGGATAAAATTACGGAGCGCCTGCCCCTTACCCTTGGCATGAAC
>CAZPTC010000331.1:0-2036 GCA_964589455.1 uncultured Desulfovibrionaceae bacterium
GGGGTTTGGGGGAAGGGGAAAACCCTTTTTGTCCACAAAAAGGGTTTTCCCCTTCCCCCAAAAATCACTCTTCTTCTTTCACCTCAATACCCCCCAGATTGGGCCATTTCTTTAAGGCGGGCAACGCGCATGGGGATAGGGGGGTGGGTGCTAAAAAGGCCAGCCACGCCGCCAAAGAGTGGGGCAACAATAAACAGCCCTTCAGTGGCGGGGTTTTCGCGCATAGGGATTTGGTTATTGAAGGTAGAGAGGTTTTGCAGGGCGCTGGCAAGGGCCAGGGGGTTTTGGGAAAGGGAGGCGCCTTTGGCGTCTGCCAGGTATTCGCGGGAGCGCGAAATGGCCATAATAAGCAGCATGGAGGCAAGGGGGGCAAGAAAGGCCATAAGCAGGGTGGTGATAACGCTGGGGCCGTTTTCGTTACGGCGGCCAAAAAAGGCAGTCCATTGCATAATATTGGCAAGGGCCACAATGGCTGATCCTAAGACAGTGGCAATGGACTGGAGTAAAATATCGCGGTTGGCAATGTGGCCCATTTCGTGGGCAAGCACGCCGCGTATTTCGTCAGTAGAAAGCAGGTGCACAAGGCCTTCTGTTACAGCAATAACGGCATTTTCTGGGTTCCGGCCTGTAGCAAAGGCATTGGGGGCTTGTTCTGGTATAAGGTAAAGGCGGGGTTTGGGTAAGTGGGCGCGTCCTGCCAGTTCGGTCACAATGGAATCGAGCACGGGGGATTCGCCGGGGCCAAGTGGTTTGGCTTTGTACATGGAGAGTACAATTTTATCGGAATACCAGTAGCTGCCCACATTCATGATAAGGGAAAAAATAAGGGCTATGAAAAGACCGGTTTGGCCACCAAGATAGCCACCCAGGAAGAGGAAAAGGGCGGTAAGCAGGCCAAGAAATATGGCGGTTTTTATTTGGCTTGTCATATTGCATCCGTAAGGTGGGGGATTAGAAAGAGGGTACTCGTTTCTTGCCTTAGAATATAGTGCTTCTTAAGGAATATGGCAAGTAGGAGTATTAAGCTGAAAATCCCTGGCAGGGTGAACTGCCAGGGATTTTCTGTGCCAAAGGAAAGGGGGTAAGGGGCGGTTAGAAATTGTAGCGCAGGCCCATGGTAAGTTGGTGCAGGGCAGTGCTGGTTTCTATCATGCCGTAGGAAGAAAGGCCGGTTTTGGCTTTGCCAAGGTTGGCGTAGCGGTAACCAAAGTCAAGGCCAATGGTGTCGGAAAGTTTAAAGCCAACGCCAGCGCCAATATTCCAGGCAAGGCTTACTTCTGTATTAGAGCCTGTAGAAAGGCCGGCAATATTACCGCTGGAGCGCAGCCAAGAGGTGCCAAGGCCGGCTGTAAGGTAGGGGACAAGCTGGGTGGAATTATAGAAGTCGTAGTAACCATTGACAAAAAGTGTTTGGGTGCCAACGGTATTGGTGAAGGAGTAGCCGCGTGCGCCCACGCGGGAAACTGTGCCATTGTAGGAAGAATTAAAAGAATAGCCAAGCTCTACTTCTGCGCGCACGGGCATATAATAGCGGGGATAGAAGTTGTACCCAAGGGCCAGGGCTACACCCAAGGAGCTGCGGGTAGAGCTGTTAAGGGCTTCTGTACCACCTGCGTGTTTTACTTTGGGGTCATTGTAAGACTGAAAATTATACATGATTCTGGGGGCCAGATAAATTCCTGTGTCACCAGCGCTTGCGGGGTTAGCCCCAGGGATAAGCAGGGTAAGGGCGGCAAGGAGGGGGAGGATAAGTTTTTTGGTTGTTTTCATAGTTCTTTCCTTCACAGAAGGCTGGGGGTGAAAAATCGCTTTACAAGCGCGCTTCCTTGGGCAATACTGTTAGGCGTGAGTTTTTATCATCCTGTCCGGCTTCTTTTCCGTATGTGGAGAAAGATGCGCGGGGGAAATGTCTTCCGCCTGGGCTACGTGCTTGTGGTTATGCAAAAAGCGTGCCGACGTTTTTTTGACAGCCTGTCAGCATAGCGGTCTGTTTGCTATACGCGATACGGGGAAGTCATATACCAAATCATTGCCCA
>CAZPTC010000332.1:0-2036 GCA_964589455.1 uncultured Desulfovibrionaceae bacterium
GGCTTCTTCTTCATCCCGCACAAGCTTGATGCCAATTTCCATAAGGTCGCGCACCATAGATTCTACGTCGCGCCCAACATAGCCCACTTCTGTGTACTTGGTGGCTTCTACTTTCACAAAGGGCGCGGCAGTAAGTTTGGCAAGGCGGCGGGCAATTTCTGTTTTGCCAACGCCTGTTGGCCCCATAAGAAGGATATTTTTGGGGGCAATTTCATCGCGTAGTTCATCTGGTAATTGCTGGCGGCGCCAACGGGTACGGACAGCAACAGCCACCATACGTTTGGCGTGTTCCTGCCCAATAATATATTTATCCAGTTCCGCCACAATTTGCGCTGGCGTAAGTGTGCTCATAGGTACTCCTTAAAAATATAGCCTGCCCTTTAGATAGGCATTTTTATGGACTTGGGAAGGGGGCAAAGCTTTTTTCTTTTATGGAACCTGCAAAAAGCCGGCACTTGGGGTCCAGGTTGTGCAAGGCTTCTGCAAAAGCGGGCAGAGAGTGGGTGAAAAAATGCGGGGGGGCAATATCTGTTTTATTAAGGAAAAGAGAGCGGCTGGCATTGGGTGGTGCGTGCTTGAATACGCCGCTTTGCCCATGATGGGCAGAAGGGTGAATAAGCAGATACGCAATGGCAGCAGGGGAGGGCGGGGCAGATACGGCGGCTTGAATGCCTGCCTGCTCCAAAAGGGCAAGGGCAAGCTCTGGCCTGTGGCAGGCCTTGGAAAAAGGCAGAAAAAAGGCATCTGCCCCAAGCAGGGCCAGTATGTGGTTGGAGCTGGCAGGTATGCAGGGTTCATGCTCTGCATGGGCTTTAAGGGGCTTGCCGGCAGCGCCGTCTGCCTCAATAAACCATAGAGCCGGGGGCAGGGCGGCAATAAGGGCATCCATGTCTTCTATGGCAAATCCGCACAGCTTATTTTCCATGTAGGAACTGGCAAACACGCAAGGGGAATGCTGGCAGGCAAGGGCATTTTGCAGAAATTGGGCATGGCTTTGCGATTCGCGCACAAGCAGATGCCCTTTTTCTGGCGGGTATATTTTTGTGGTGGTGCTTATACAGACGCGCTGGTTTTGGCTGTGAAAAAATTCGGCCATGCCAAGCATTAGGCTTGTTTTTCCACCAGCGCCTGTAAATGTGTAGACTTGGCTTTGCATTGTCTTTGTGCCTTGACCATAGCAGGGAATAGAGTGGCAGTATGGAATGGTATGGGAAAAGCTGCAAGCAGTTTTTTTCTTGACCCCCCGCATGAAACGTGCAATTTTTAAAGGGTGATTAAAGTTTTTTACATGCAGTTTGGAAGTATATACATGATTTTACGCGAACCGATGAATGGCCTTACCCATGCCACTGGGGCGCTTTTGGCGCTTATTGGCACTATTATATTGTTTACAGTAACGCCCAGTGTACGGCATGGGGTAACCTTTGCTATTTTTGGTGCTGGCATGATTTTGCTGTACACCACCAGTACCTTGTACCATTGGCTGCCTGTATCGCCAAAAGCACAAAAAGTATGGCGGCGGCTTGACCACTCTATGATATTTGTGTTTATTGCCGCAACATATACGCCTGTGTGCCTTATTGCATTAAAAGGTTTATGGGGTTGGTGGCTTTTTGGTATAGTATGGGGCATGGCGCTTGCTGGCCTGTGCGTGAAGATTTTTTGGATGGATGCGCCCCGCATGCTTTCCACTTCACTCTATGTGGGCATGGGCTGGGTAGCAGTGTTTGCATTTTACCCCCTGTACCATGCACTGCCATTGCCCGCTTTGCTGTGGCTTATTGCAGGTGGCGTGTTTTATACACTTGGGGCAGTATTTTATGCTATAAAACGCCCAAAAGGCGGGCGCTTTTTTGGCTTCCACGAGATTTTCCACATTTTTGTGATGCTTGGCAGTGCTTGCCACTTTTGGCTGATGTTTAGGTATATTAGCCACATACTTGTATAGCAGGTACAGACTGTGGCGCAAGAGCGGCATTAAACTTTACCATGCGCCAGATGTAGCATTTTTTCAGGTAACGCATTGGGTGGTGCTG
>CAZPTC010000333.1:0-2003 GCA_964589455.1 uncultured Desulfovibrionaceae bacterium
AGCCGCCTTCCTCACGGCAATAAGGGGGTTTGGGGGGGATTATCCCCCCCAAAAAGCTCTTACCTTTCGCAGAATTTTGCCGTATACATACCCGGAAGGAGCGCAGATATGGCAAAAGATGCATTAGCGGTGGTGCTGGCGCGTGGTGGCAGCAAGCGTGTACCTGGGAAGAATGTACGGCTTTTGCATGGCCAGCCCATGGTTTCGTGGCCAGTAAGGACGGCTGTGGAAAGCGGGCTTTTTGCGGATGTGCAGATAAGCACGGACGATGAGGCTATTGCGGCGGCGGCTGTTGCGGCGGGTGCCAGCAGGCCATTTGTGCGCCCGGCAAGCTTGTCAGATGACCACACAGGTTCACGGGCGGTTTTGCGCCATGCGCTGATAATGGAAAAAGAATCCAAAGGGCTTGTGCCGCAGTATGTGTGCATGCTGTATGGCACATCTGCCTTTGTGACAAACGATATACTGCAACAAGGGTATGCAAAGATACAGGAAGGCGCAAGCCGTGTTATGTGCGTAGCGGCATACCCGCACCCTATTGAGCGGGCATACCAGAAGCGGCTGGAAAATGGGGTGGAATTTTTGGCGAAAAACCAGCCAGAGTATGCTACTGTAAGAACGCAAGATTTGGAAGAAAAGTATTACGATGTAGGGCTGGCGTATTGGTTTAAAAGCGAAGATGTGCTGGCTCAGCGGGATGTAGAGGGGCATGTGCGCGGGATAAAACTGCCGCGTTATTTGGCGGTGGATATTGATACAGAAGAAGATTTTGCGCTGGCAGAGCTGGTGGCGCAAAGGCTGTGGGGGAAATAATACATGCAGGAACATATACCACTTGCTGTGCTGGCACGGCTTTTTGATGCCTTTGATATAGACAAGGTGGCCTTGGACAGGCCAGCGCCGGAAACGGTGGAATGGCATGAATCCAATATGTATTATGGCATAGCGCGGCAACTAAAAGGGTATTGTAAACTGCGGGAAGACAGCTTATTCCCGGCAACAGTAAGCCACGGGCATTTTATCAACCATGCGTGGCAGGTGGAGGTGGAGGCACCCTTGCCTGCCATGCTGGGCATAGACACTTGTTATACAAAGTACTTGGGCAGTAAAACCACAAAACCGGCATTTGCTATAGGCCCTTATACTTTTTATAGCCAAACACTGGTGGATGCCGCAAAGCTGGCGGCAATAAAAGAAATTTTGGGTAAAACTTTGCTTGTGGTGCCACCGCATTCAACGCACCATGCCACGCATCAAACAGCAGAAGGCTATATGGAAAGCTGCATAGCGCCCTATAAGGGGGAATTTGCGCATGTGCTGGTGCTTATGTATTGGAAAGATGTGCTGCTTGGCAGGGCAAAAACTTTTGCAGACCAAGGCTTTGTGCCTGTATGCGCGGGCCACATGTACGATGAAGATTTTTTGCCGCGCTTAAAGGGCATACTTGCGCTGGCGGACTCTGCCGCTATTTTTCAGCCTGGCACATTTATCCCGTATTGGGTGGCAGAAAATAAGCCATTTGTCTTTTACAGAAATGCGGAAAAAGTGCAGGTTCTGCGGGAAAAAGGCTTTGAAAACGATATTCCTGCCATGTCAGACTTAAAAGAATGGTATTACCAGACACTGCACAAATATTTTGGGCAATACGCAGAAACCCCAAGTGCAGAAGGCATGGCGGCTTTGCGCGAAATTTGCGGGCTGGACTGCCTGCGGGAGCCGGAAGAATTGCGGGCCTTACTGCGCCTTGGGGTAGAGGCGGCAAACTGGCAGGAACCACTCAGCTTGGAAAAATGGGCAGGCACGCTTTTTAAAGAAGGGCGGCATACAGAAACAAAGCTGCTGCTGAAAGAACTATATTTGCGTGGGGAAGTAAGCCAAGGTGCTAAATTTTTAATGAAAAAACTTGCAGTAGAATTTCCAGAAAAAAACCCGTAGAGTTATGCTGCGCAACATAGTATTCCACATAGTGCTTAAGATAGCGCTTAAACCATAACAAGCCCATT
>CAZPTC010000334.1:0-1991 GCA_964589455.1 uncultured Desulfovibrionaceae bacterium
CTTGGGCAAGATGCGTATGGCGTAGTGCCTTTCAAAGGGAAAAATGGTGCGGAATTGTATGTACGCACACCAAAGCCGGATTCCTCTGACCCACTCGCCCAGCGTGGTACTGTTGGCTGGAAAACCTACCATACGGCTGTCATTCTTAATGAAGCGTGGATGGCGCGTGTGGAAGTGGCTGTAGCGGAATAAGCAAAGGCTGGGGGGAATGCCCCCAGCCACAAACAAAGAGAGAACACGATGAAAAATAACTTACCCCAAAAAGGGAAAGTGAAGATTATCTTCCATAATGGAGAAGGTGAAGCTGGCAAGCAGGCTATTTTTGCTTCTTTAAATGGCAAGGCGGTCAATATTCCCCGTAACCAGGAAGTGATTTTGGATGTAAACTTTGTGCGTGGTGTATTTGCTCACTCCGCTTTTACAGAGCATAGCACTGCAAAAGACGGGCGCGGTGTAGAATTATCTGGCAACAAAATACCCCGCTACACATACGAAATTTTAGAAACATACCCAGAAGCAGAAAGTGTAGAAGCTTTTACAAAAGCTGGTAAGGCTGGCAAAGCCGGTAAAGCTGGCAGCAAACAGCCAGAAGATACTGATCGTACTGCAGAAGGGGATAACCCTGATGCCGGTGAAGATGGCGATAGCCAATTTACACCGTACAACCCCGAAGGTGAGGCTGCCTAATGCTCGCTTCTGCTGTTCTGTCACGGGTGCGGGATGACTTGCACGATGAAGAAGGCTTGCGCTTTACAGCGGAAAACCTTCTCGCCTGGCTTTCGGACGCACAGAGAGCCATTGTGCTTTTACGGCCTGATGCTGGTGCTGTGACGGAAATAGTAACCTTGCAAGCAGGTGCCACCCAGCAAAGGTTGCCAGAAAACGGGGTACGTTTTCTTGGTGTACTGCGCAACATAAAAGCAGATGACAAATCAGGCAGAGCTGTAATGCTCACAACACTGGAAGCCCTCAATGCTGGCGCGCCGCTGTGGCACATTGGCGGTGAACTTTCGCAAGAAGTGTTTGAATACGCGCCGGATGAAAACACGCCCACTATTTTTTGGGTATCTCCTCCACCTGCTGAAAATGTTCAGGTAGAGATAAAGTATGCAGTAGAACCAAAAGAAGTAGCAGGGGAAGGCGAAGAACTGGCGGTTTTTGGTACATTTGCAGAACCACTTAGGGAATACATGCTGTACCGTGCGTATGCCAGAAATGACATGCAGTATGACTTCCAAGGCCGCGCCAATATGCACTTGCAACGGTTTTATACCGCAATAGGTGACGAGCAAAAGGCACGGATACTCTCCAGCCCATTGAATGAACTGGCAGGGGGCAAATAATGCAGTTTGTATCGTGGAGCAATTTTGTTGACCAAGTGGCGCTCTCTGTTAAAGGTGCGCCTATTGCTGTGCAAATACAGGCTATTAAGGCCGCCACAATCCGCCTTTGCCATATAGCAAGGGTATGGAGCCATGTTTCGCAAACAGCAGATATTGTGGCAGGCGAAGCGAAGTACGGCTTTGTATTCCCAGATATGGAAGCGCAGGTGGTAGGGGTAAAAAGCTTCAGACTCAATGGGCAAGAGCTTGCAGCCGTTAATATGCACGAGTGGCCTTATGGAGACACAACTACAGGTACACCACAAATATGGCGTGAAGAAGAACCTGGCTTTGTTGTTTTATGGCCTTGCCCTGAGCAAGATATGCAAGACGCGATACGGGTGTTTGTTGACCTTGCCCCTACCCTTGAAAGCACCAATGCTCCTAAGTTTTTGCTTGAACATTACAGGGAAGCCATAAAATGGGGAGCTTTAGCAGAGCTTACCAATACGTTAGGGCAGGCTTGGGCAAACCCTAATATGGCTATTGCAGACTATGAAGCGCGCTTCAAAAAAGAAATTGGAAGAGCACGGATTCGTGAAGAAATGGGCGGCGCTGCTGGGAAAAGTTTGCGGGTGCAAGTTCCCAGAGGCTTCTGATGTTAAAGGA
>CAZPTC010000335.1:0-1951 GCA_964589455.1 uncultured Desulfovibrionaceae bacterium
CCCCCCCCCCCCCCCCCCCCCCCCCCCCCCCCCCCCCCCCCCCCCAAAAATCTCTTCCCTCCCCTTATTGCCTAGCCGCAGCGGCTGTAGCCACAGTTTTTACAGATATGGCAGCCTTCCTCAAAAACAAGTTCTTCGCCGCAGTCTGGGCATACGGGGTTTTGTAAATCTGCGGAAGAGCAGCGCACAGGAACAGCGCCTTTAAGGTAGCGGTTTTCCAGCACCCATGACACAGCGTCTGGAATAGACAGGAGCATACCTTTTTTCTGGAACACGGGGTGTTCGCCACCAATGCCTTTAAGTTGTCCCACAACATCGCGCACGCTCACGCCAGAGCGGAAACACAGGGAAACAAGGCGGCCAATGGCTTCAGCTTTGGCGGTGATAGAGCGGCCAGATTTTCCAATGGTGGCAAACACCTCAAAGGGTTTACCGTCCACTTCATTCACGGTAAGGTATAAGGTGCCAAGGCCAGTGTTCACTTTTTGGGTAAAGCCTTCCACTATATCAGGGCGGTGGCGGACAATAGTTTTGGTGGGGTTATTTTCGGCGCTTTGCTTTTTGTCCCCTTCTCCGGTGGTAAGCACCTGGACAGATTTGCAGCCATCGCGGTACACGGTAACGCCTTTGCAGCCAAGGGTGTAAGCAAGGCGGTAGATATGGTCAATATCTTCAATAGTGGCGCTGTTTGGCAGGTTAACGGTTTTAGAAACGGCGTTATCTGTGAATTTTTGGAAGGCAGCCTGCATACGCAAGTGGGCTTCTGACGAAATGTCCATAGCTGTAACAAAGACATCGCGCAGGGCATTTGGCAGCACGTCCATATCTTTGATGGAGCCGTACTGGGCAACAGCTTCCATAAGCTCTGGGGAGTGGATATTGTACTCGTGCAGGGCTTGCTCAAAATACTGGTTGGTTTCAATAAGGCGTTCGCCATCCATAACATTGCGAGCAAAGGAAAGGGCAAAGAGGGGTTCTACGCCAGAGGAACAGTTGGCTAAAATAGAAAGGGTGCCAGTGGGGGCAATGGTGGTGATGGTGGCATTACGCAAAGGCTGAACACCGTCTTTAGCGTAGGTGGAAGTAGCAAAGGCCGGGAATGGGGCTTTTTCTTCTGCCAATTGGTGGGAAGCAACGCGGCCTTCTTTTTGGATAAATTCCATAAGCGTTTCTGCGATGGAAAGGGCTGTGGGGGTATCGTACCCTACTTCCAAAAGAAACAGCATATCTGCAAAACCCATGACACCAAGGCCGATTTTGCGGTTTGTGTGTACTTTTTCTTCTATTTTATCAAGGGGGAAGCGGGAAGCATCTATCACATTATCCAAAAAGCGCACGGCAAGGTGAACAACAGTGCGGAGCTTGTCAAAATCTATGCGGGAATGGGGGTCTACCACACCATTTTTGGGTTTTACAAAGTGCGCAAGGTTAATGGAACCCAAGTTGCAGGCTTCGTACGGTAAAAGGGGCTGTTCGCCACAAGGGTTGGTGGATTCTATTTCGCCCTGATCCGGGGTGGGGTTGTCGCGGTTTATGCGGTCAAGAAACACAATACCGGGGTCACCGCTGGCCCAGGCTTTATTCACAAGCTGGGCAAACACTTCCGGGGCGCTAAGGTAGCCGCGTATTTCACCATTATTGGGGGCAATAAGGGGGTAATTTTCCCCGGCTTCCACTGCCTGCATAAAGGATTCTGTAAGGCCAACAGAAAGGTTGAAGTTGTTAAACTCCCCTTCTTTTTCTTTGGCGCCCATAAATTCTAAAATATCGGGGTGGTCAATGCGCAAAATGCCCATATTGGCCCCGCGCCTGGTGCCGCCTTGTTTAATTTGCTCGGTGGCGGTATTGAAAATGCGCAAAAAGGAAACAGGGCCAGAGGCTACACCACCAGTTGAGCCCACGCGGGATTCTTTGGGGCGAATGCGGGAAAAGGAAAAACCTGTGCCACCCC
>CAZPTC010000336.1:0-1947 GCA_964589455.1 uncultured Desulfovibrionaceae bacterium
AACTGCTGACCTCGTCCTTACCAAGGACGCGCTCTGCCGACTGAGCTACAAAGGCATAACCATCAAAACTAAGCTTTCAGCATTCCTCAAAAGCGCGTCTTTTCGAAAAAGTGGCGCTCGCCGACGAAAGCTACAAAGGCATGGGCATCAAATGAAAGCTAAAAAGTCGTTTCCATTCGCGCTTGATTTATGTAGCAAGCTCATTGCCTTTCGTCAAGCGCAAATCTGGCAATTTAACAATTTTTTCGTTTTGTGCAAAAATAGTATGCTGTCTTAGGGTGTTGCATATTGGGCGGAAGGTGGAGGAAGGCAAAAGAAAGGCGAGCAGGGCGGTTAATTGCCTTTTTCCAACTGTCTAAGGGCGGTTAATACTTCCCGTGCGTGTATGCGCATAGAATCTCGCTGGGCATCGCCAATAAGGGCACCACTGGCAATTTGGTCGCGGCTGAACAGGGTAGGGAAGTCTGCGGGCGCATGGGCCTTTGAGCCCCAAAGCAGGGGTGCCCCTGTTTTTTGTGCCATTTGTGCCACTTGCGCATTGGCGAAGGCATGTGCCGGGTAGGTGCTGATTTCCAAAAACACACCGCGTTCTGCAGCCGCCTGGGCCACGGGTTCATCTACAATGCCAGGGTGAACCAGCATATCTGCTTCTGCCAAAACAGCCGCAAGGTTAGTGCCTTCTGCAACGGGAATAGAAGAAGGGGCAAGGCTTGCACCTTCTCCATGCACAGCCACAAAGGGGGCACCAGCCAAACGGGCCGAGTTCACGGCATCTGGTAAAAGTGGCGGGGGCACATGCACAAGTTCCACCCCCACAAAGGCCTCTACCTGACAAAAAAGGCTGCTGCTTCTTACTTCTTTGCGTACGCGGGGCAGAAAAGAAAGCCAGTCTCCTCTTAACAGTAAAATAACGGCATGAAGCCCTGCTTTTTCTGCAATACGCAAAGCCTCCAAGGGGGATAAATCGCCCTGGCCAAGGCCAATATGTATATGCGGTTCAAGCAAAAGTCTTTGTTCAGCCATAGTGCATCCTTTTATATGCCATAGCGGGCATGTAGGCGATACGCAAAGCGCCTGTTCCTGTGGTGCATGTTTGTAAAAACACTGACCCAAAGAACAGGCGCCTGCAAAAAAACACAGGGAAATTTATTCTTTGGGGCGCTGGTCTATAACGCGCACAGCCTTGCCTTCGCTGCGGCCAATGCTTTGCGGGTTTACAAGGCGCACTTTAGCGGTAACACCCAAGAATTCTTTGATGGTTTTTTGAAGGGTGGCTTCCATTTTCTGCAGGCTGCGCACAGTGTCTGAGAAATTAGCTTCAGAAATTTCCACCTGTACTTCCAAGGAATCTAGGTTATTTTCGCGGGTGACAATGATTTGATAATGTGGCGAAATACCTTCTGTTTCCAAAAGAATAGCTTCAATTTGCGAGGGGTATACATTTACGCCGCGTATAATAAGCATATCGTCGCTGCGCCCTGTGAAGCGCTGCAGGCGGGCAAAGGTGCGGCCGCAGGAGCAGGGGGTGTAGTCAATCTGGGTAATATCGTGGGTTCTGTAGCGCAGAAGCGGAATCCCTTCCTTGGTGAGCGTGGTAATAACAAGCTCGCCGCGCCTGCCAGCGGGAAGGCTTTCCCCTGTGACGGGGTCAATAATTTCCGCAAAAAAGTGGTCTTCCTGGATGTGCAGGCCATTTTTAGCGTGGGCGCACTCCATAGCAACACCGGGGCCCATAATTTCAGAAAGGCCATAAATATCTAAAGCGGTGATATCCAGCTTGCGCTCCACATCGCGCCGCATTTCTTCTGTCCACGGTTCTGCGCCAAAAACGCCTACACGAAGGGGCAGTTCGTGGAAATTAATGCCTGCTTCAATGCCGGCATCGTAAAGGTGCAGGGCATAAGAAGGTGTGCAGCACACAACTGTTGCGCCAAAGTCGCGCATAAG
>CAZPTC010000337.1:0-1923 GCA_964589455.1 uncultured Desulfovibrionaceae bacterium
TTCAGTACCAATATATTCCTGTACTTTTTCGCTACGCACGGTTTTAAACAAAACATAGCCAAGCAGCCACAGCACAAGTTGGAAGATAATATTTACAACTGCAAATACAAGTATTATGGTTCCTATATTTGTAGCAAAGGGCATATAATCACCAGTGGCTACTGATAAGCTAGCCATGATGCCTTTTATCAGCAGTAGGCTGGGCGCCAGCGTTAGGGCAAAACTTGTCCACACAAAAGGTCGGTAAATATCCATAAACATCTTACGTATTTCACTGGAAGAGTGCCCCATCATTCGCAAAATAAGCATATCCCGGGTATTATCCTGAAATGCCATGAAAAGCGCCAAAAGCAACAATACACATCCAGTTGAAGCACCAATCACCTGATTGATTAATGCGCTGGTTTTGTTCGATACGGCTTCTCGTTCAAGAATAGCCATGCGCTGCTCGTGGGTTTGGGTTTCGCCGGGAATAGGTGGAATATCTTCACTAAGCAGCAAATTGTATTGCTCTTTTTGAAGCCCCATAAAAACAGCAAGCTCATTTCCATTTACATAAATTACTCCGGTTTGGGCATTCTGTGCAATGGCGGCAACCGTTACTGTAAATGGTTTTCCCTCAATTTCCAATAAAACAGTATCGCCTACCCGTATGTCATACACCTCGTACAGCTCTTTGCCTATAATAGCCGTTCCTTCCTGTGGGGAAGAAAGGGAATGGCCCTGCAAATCCTCCAATACCAGCAGGCTGCTATTATCTGATAACCCAGTAACATTGCGAATTAACATTTCGTCCTCGTTAGCCTCTTCTTGGGGGTTAATTATACCGCTAATTTGCAGCAGAGCCAGACCTTCTTGCCTTTGGTTTGCCGCTAAAAATGTATTGTAGGCAGTGGTGTAGCTGTAATGATGCCCCATAGTTTGGGCAGACATTACCCGCCCACTGCTAATGTTAATAGAATAAGATATAAGCATAAAGGTTGAAAATACCATAACAGCAGCAAGAAGCAATACAAGAATCACCGGTTTGCGTAGCATAATGCGCAAAGATAATTTGTTTTTCACAGGAGCTTTTTCAGCAGCCCAAGCAGCAAAACGGGTAAGCGGTGTTTCTTTGGCGTTGCCTGCATTACCTGCAATAAGGGCACCTGGCTCTTTGCCTTGTATTAAAAAATAACTTACGAAAGCAACCAAAGCAAAACTGCAAAGAGATGCAATGAAAAACAATGCCAAACTACTAACACTTACAGCTTTAACCAAACCAGATACACCATAAGCCTCTATATTTGCCTGAATAAGCACCCCAGAGAGTGGATAAGCGGCAGCAAGCCCCACAGCTCCACCTAGCAGCCCCATAAGCATTGTAAAACCCACAAAAATACAGCGCAGATATAGGTCGGTGAAACCCAGAGATTTAAGGGTGCCCAATTGTATTTTGTTGGTACGGATAAAACGATAAAAAAACAAGAAAAAGACGAAAGCTGTTAATGCGATGGTGGAAAGGAGAAATACATTTGCCAATGTGGCATTGGATGAAATTGCCGCACGGTAGCGTTCTTCATCACCGCCATTAGCAAGAATTTCAGGTACCCTGTTTACATTTCCATCAATGCTGAGACGCACAAAAAAATAGGATGTTGAGGTTAGCACGCACAGCAAAAAAAGCAATAAGAGAAAAACACGGTTTTTACCCATTTGTTTAACCACTTGTTTGAAAGCCAACATATTTCTTACCCCCACACCATTTCATCCGGTGCCAGCGGATGTTCATTAATTTTGTCTCCGGCTAAAAGGCCGTCTTTTATAGTAATTACACGGTCAGCGGTTTGGGCAATTTGCAGGTTATGGGTGATAAAAACAACGGTAATACCAAAAGCGGATTTGATTGCGTGCAGTAGCTTTACAACTTTTTTACTATTGGCT
>CAZPTC010000338.1:0-1920 GCA_964589455.1 uncultured Desulfovibrionaceae bacterium
GGCCTGTGAAGGGGCTGCTGCACCATTTGGCAAAGCCGTGGGCGCCGTATTATTGCTAAGCAAAGCAGGCGAGGAGCTTTTCGTATTGCTCTCCCCAGTGGGTCTTTCTGCTACCTGCGAAAGTGGGGGCGTTGTTTCCGCAGCGCCTTTGCTTTCTTCCCCAGTAAAAGAGGCGATAATGGAAGAGAAGCTCCACGCAGAACCGCGCAGGTTGGAAATATAATAGGCATAGATGCCGCCTGCCACCACTGTAAGAATAAGAAGCTGGATAAGAAGGCGAAACTTGCGCTTTTTGCTGGTGCTGGGGCTTGGTTCTGCCGGGGGCGGAATATCAAGGCCGGACGCCTGTTTTTCTTCTTCTTCCTCGCTTAGTGTAAGTTGTGCAAGGTGGGCTTGAATTTCTTCCTGCGGGAAACCCAAAAGTTGGGCATAGCTTTTAATGAATCCGCGCAAGTAAACAGGGTGTGGCACTTCTGAAGGGTCCCCTTCTTCAATGCCGCGCAAAACGCGGGGTGATATTTTAAGCTTAACCGCAGCGTCGTCTATTTGGATGCCTTTTCTTGCCCGTTCTTCCTGCAAGATGGCTCCAAGTTCCTGTAAGGTCATAGGTTCCCTTTATTTGTGCGTATATCTATAATAGCATTTTTACGTAATTGGTCTTGGTATTCAGTAAAACGGCTTTCCATACGGGGCATACGCAGTGCCATTTCCACACGTTGGCGGGTTTCTGGATCTAACTGTGATACACTTGTAATTTGCACAGCCGGTGGGGAAGGCTCAGTTGGGGGCGTGAAGGTTGGCTCTTCCCTAGGAGGAGGTGGCGGGGTGGGTTCATGACCCTTGGGGTAGCGTATAGCGATAACTTTAACCTGACCCGCGTTAGAGCCAAAGTCTAAAAGCGGAGAAATTTCCCCTTCACCAAGAGAGGCCACAAGGTCAGAAAGACCGGGGGCAATGTCCCTAAGGGCAATAAAGCCCATATCGCCACCAGCGCCCGGGTTAGGCCCAACAGAGTGCTTACGCGCCACAGCCTCAAATGTCATTTCGCCAGTGGCAATTTTATTGGCCAAGTCTTCCGCATTGGCTTTTTTATTATATAAAATCATGGCAAAGCGATACCGTGTGGAAGGGTGCGGCTTTTGCACTTCTTGCGGAGGCGGGGGTGCAGGCTGTTCCACTTTGAGTGGGGGCAGGCCTTTTTCGCCATACGTATTGTAATACTTAATAAGCTCTTCATCTGTTATGACAATTTTAGAAACAACCATACGGGCCATAAGGCGTTGGTTGGTCATACCTTTGCGGATAGATTCCATCATTCTTTCACGGGTAACACCAACTTTGGCATTTTCCCGCATAAAAACTTCTTCACTTACACCAGATTCTGCAATAATGGCAGCAAGTTCTTCTTGAATTTCTGCATCGGTTGGGATAAGCTTAAGCTTTTCTGCTTCTTGTATAAGAATTTTCTCATTAATCAGCGCATTCAAAACTTCCCCATAAACTTTACGCACAGTATCTGCATTGGCAGATTTTGCAGGGTCAATTCTGTTCATACGCAAAGTTTCCTGGACAATGGCATCCAGCTCGCGCTCAGTAATAATATCCCCATTAACAACCGCTGCAATGCTTGAAACTGTACCAGATGGTACAGTAGCTGCATGGACGGATAATGGCAGCATAAGGAAAAAGAGAAAGGCAGCAAATTTTTTCAAAACTAATTCTCCTATCCCCAAGTTTTGGGTATACGCAATAATTGAATAGGTTCATGCTATTCTTTTTCAGGAAGAAAAGCAAATGTTAAATACCCTGCTACAGAAAGGCTTATTCTTGTGTTTTCCCAAACAGTAGGGCCCTAGTAACATATACTTCTGCGCCTGAAAGGGCTTGTTCCAGCCAGTCAGCGTATGTTTTTTCAAGAGC
>CAZPTC010000339.1:0-1885 GCA_964589455.1 uncultured Desulfovibrionaceae bacterium
AGCCCATGCAAAAAGAAAAAGCAAGACAACAGGGGGCACTAAAATAAGCGCCCTGTTGACCGGCTGGTTAAAAAGGGAAAGCAATTCCTTGCGGCTGATAGCCAGAATACGGCGCAGAACCTTCATTATGCGTCCAGCCTTTTTATAAGATTATGGTAAGCCCCTGCAAAAAAAAGCCCGGCAAGCACAAGCATATACACCATAGACGGCAAAAACACTTCCCAAATATCCCCGGCAAGAAATATAGTTTGCAGGCTTACATTAAAGTAACGCGCTGGTATAAGATAGGTAACATACTGCAAGCCAATAGGCATACTGTTTATATCAAACAACATGCCAGATAACATAAAAGCAGGCATCATACCAGATAAAAAGCCCACAATGGCTGCAAGAAGCTGTGAACGCAACAGAGAAGAAATAAGCAGGCCCTGCCCCAATGCAGGCATAAGAAAGACTGTGCTAAGAATAAAAAGCGCAAATACAGAACCGTGGAATGGTACATCAAAAAGATAATACGAAGCAACTGCGCATATACTCATAGAAAACATGCCCAGCACATAATACGGGATAAGTTTACCCAGAAAAATTTGCATACGTGTTACTGGTGTTGCATAAAGGGCTTCCATTGTGCCGCGCTCCCATTCTCTTGTAATAACAAGCGAGGTAAGCAGAGTCCCTATAAGTGTCATAACCACGGTAATAGAGCCTGGCACAAGAAACCAGCGGCTTTTTGCAGATGGGTTATACCAGGTGGTCATTTCCGTACTGATAGGCATGTCCATAGCTTTACCGCCGCCCATGCGTGTAAGCTGCCAGTTACCTAAAATACCTTCAGTATGGGTTTGGATAAATGTGGCGGTTGTTGGTTCTAAACCATCCACAATAAGCTGTGCAGAAGCAGGCGCATTGGCTTGCAGTTTTGCATCAAAGGTTGAAGGCAACACAAGAATACCCTGAAGAATAGAATCTGACATCATAGCAGATGCTTCGTCTCGCGAATTCACAGGGATAACTTTAAAATGTGGGGACTGCCTGAATGCAAGCTCCAGTTCTTTAGAAAGGGGGCCGTCCCCTTCATTTAAAAGGGTAATACGCATAACCCCTGCATCTAAAGAAAGCGCATAGCCAAAAAACAACAGAAGCATCATTGGCAGAAAAAGCGCCACAATATAGGAGGAAGGGTCGCGTATTATTTGCTTAAACTCCTTCATCACCAAGGCACCTAGCTGGCTGAGCCAAAGAAGGGGGGAACGGCCCTGCGAATTATTCATTGGGGTGCTCCTGGTTATAGGCGTCTATGTAAGAGATGAACGCGTCTTCCATAGTAGGCATAGTAGGCATAGTAGGCATGGACTGTATAGCAGGCTCAACCACATCCTTTGCCGCAAAGCTCTCTGGGCTTTGTCTGGCAGCGGGGCTGCGGCTTTTCAGCTCATCCGGTGTACCCATTGCAATGGTAGTGCCACGGTATATAAGCGCAATTTCATCACAGTATTCGGCTTCTTCCATAAAGTGCGTTGTCACAAGTACGGCCACACCAAGACTTGTAAGGGCGTTAATATGCTTCCAAAATTCCCGCCTTGTGCGTGGGTCTACACCAGAAGTGGGTTCATCTAAAAAAAGAGCCTTTGGCGCGTGCATGGTAGCGCAAAGCAAGGCCAAACGCTGGCGCTGGCCAAGGGGTAACTGGCTTGTCATAGTTTTTATATACTGGCTGAGGCCCAGTGCCTCCACCAAAACAGCGGTGCGCTCTTTAAAAAGCGCTTCTGGTATATCGTATAGGTCTGCAAATAAACGTATATTTTGTCCAACAGTTAAATCTGTGTATAAAGAAAATTTTTGCGCCATATACCCTATCTGTTGCCTTGCTCGATGCGGACTCTTC
>CAZPTC010000340.1:0-1878 GCA_964589455.1 uncultured Desulfovibrionaceae bacterium
CTGGGTAATGGGGGAAATAGTCTTTGTGTTTGCATGGTTAAGGCGTTTGGGACAAGGGCGCCGTTTTTTTGCTTCCACAACTGTTTATTCTCTTTGAGAAAAAAAACGCTTGTGCTTTTTTTCTAAAGGAGCTAAGTTGCAGCTTGTCCACGCGACAATACTCTACGACTTTTCCCTCTTTTGGGCGAAGGAGGTTCCTTTTGCATAAAAGCACGCGAAAAGCAACGTGTTATTTAACGCGTCGTTTTAAACTCTGTGTCATGGTTGTTTGCATAAGCCTTAGCTTTACTGCTTGTGCCCCTCAAAGCGCCCCGCTTGCGCCAAAAAGCCAGGCTACACTTGCAATAGAAGATGTTTTGCAAGCGCAGGCCAGTTATTATGGTGGCCATATTCCCCTTGATGATCTGGTGGCACAGTCCACAAAGGCCATGAGTTTTGCGCCTTTTGACCAGTTCCGCAATATGACCTTCCCAGATACAGAGTCTAGTTGGTTCTTAGACCCGGACGCCACGGATGAGTTTTTAGATCCGTCCCTTAACCGCGCTTTGGGCATACAAATTTCCTCCGATTATGGCAAGCGCAAAGCTGGCAAAGGTTCCCGCTTCCATCAGGGTGTGGATATCCGCGCGCCAAGAGGCTCGGAAGTATTTGCCCTCCAGCAAGGCACAGTTACACGCGCCAGCCGCTATAATGCCTACGGGAATTGCATAGAAGTGACGCACCCGGATGGCAAAATGACCCGCTACGCCCATTTGGATAAAATTTTGGTGCAAAATGGCCAAAAAGTGGAAGCAGGTGCCCTTGTTGGACTTGTTGGCAAAACAGGCCGCGCCACAGGCTACCATTTACACTTTGAAGTGTGGATGGGCAAAAAAAATCAGGATCCCAAGCAATACTTTACACACCTAAACCAGCTTGTACGCTCTACAAATACTGAGCTGGCACAAAAGTAACTGTTCTTCCTTTTTATTTTATGTAGCCACGGTATGCAGGCTTGCGGATAATGCAAGTTTACATACCGTGGCTTCCTGTATTTATTCCCCATCTCTAATTGCTCTGCACTTCTGGAGTTGCTCATGAGCCAAACTTTTGCAGAAAAAGACCTTGCCCATAAGGAAAAACGTAAGGCCGCTTTATCTTCCGTGCTGTGGTCTGCCATGCTTACCATTATGAAGGTTGTGGCAGGCCTTGCAACCAACAGCCTTGGTATGCTTTCAGAAGCCCTGCACAGCGCGCTGGATTTTCTTGCAGCAGGTATTACCTTTTTTGCTGTGCGCATTGCCGCTGCCCCTGCTGATAAAACACACCCGTTTGGGCATGGGAAAATTGAACATATATCCGCCTTGGCAGAAACAGCCCTGCTTTTTATCACATGCGGGTGGATAATAAGCGAAGCCATAGACAGGCTTTTTTTCAGTGCTGCCCCTGTTATTCCCACATGGTGGGCTTTTGCTGTTATTATTATTTCTCTTTTAGTAGATGTAAACCGTTCTGCCATGCTGCGCAGGGTGGCAAAAAAGCACCGCTCCCAGGCATTAGAGGCGGATGCCCTGCATTTTACCACTGATATCTGGTCTTCTGCTGTTGTTTTGCTTGGCCTTATTGGTGTAACAGTTGCCCCTTATATCCCGGAAGGTTTGCCCCGTACTTTGCTTGAAAAAACAGACGCAATGGCTGCCTTAGGGGTTGCCTTTATTGTGCTTGGTGTGAGTTGGAATTTAGGTAAGCGCGCTATTGTTGCCCTTATGGATGGCGGAGGCGGCGAAGCGGCTGGGCCTTAAGTCCGTGGTGATTACCTCGGTGACGCGGGACGATCTGGCCGATGGCGGGGCCGACCACTTTGCGCGATGCGTCGTGGCGGTCCGGGAACAGACCGGT
>CAZPTC010000341.1:0-1876 GCA_964589455.1 uncultured Desulfovibrionaceae bacterium
AGCATTGAACTCAAAGCTTCAATTTTTTCCCTTCCCACTCTTCACTTGTCAAGAAGCAGACGGCGCGGATGCTCTTTGCATTCTTCGGCGAAACATTTTTTGTTTCCCCTTGCCGTGAGAGAGGACTATGCCTTTGTTACACCAGTTTGTCAACAGCTTTTTATAAAATGCTGCAAAAAACTTTAATGTCGTCAAAAAATAACAGGTTAGAAAGTTTCTAGAGCTTGGCTTTGTGTCACCTATTTGGCATATATTTGCAGTTTTGGCTGAACCTGCATGCCCATTTATGTCTATGACAAAACCATATTACATGCTATATCATATAGTTGGATTATTCAATTGGCTTTTCACTTCTTCCCAGAGCTCATCTTTATCATCAAGGCTCAGGGTATTGAAGTCCAGGCCGCGCTTTTGGGCCAATGCTTCCATAGCTTCAAAGCGGGTTTGGAAGCGTATGCCGGCAAGAGCAGTAGCATGGGCGGCTTTAATGCCTTTACGGCGGCCGTATTCTGCCAGGGTGAAAATGATATCCCCCAGTTCATGCTCAATATCTTCTTCTTTGCCTTCTGCGGCAGCGTCTAAAAGCTCCAGCCATTCTGCTTCTACCTGGCGTTCTACTTCTTCATCATCCGGCCAGGTAAAACCAACATTGGCAGCTTTAGCGTGCAAGCGGTACGCTTTTGTGAGTGGGGGTAAGCCTTCTGGCACACTGGCGAAAACGCCTTTCTTTTCTTCCCCGGCTTTTTCCGCTTTTTTAATCGCTTCCCAAGACTTGGTAAATTCTGCCTTATCTTCAAACTTTGCATCCCCAAAAACATGGGGGTGACGGCGGGTCATTTTTGCGGCAGCAGCTTCCAAGGCATCTGGCAGGGAAAAAGCGCCTGCTTCTTCATATTTATGCGCAGTAAAAAGCAAAAGAAAAAGTAAATCGCCCATTTCTTCAACCACATGGGCGGTTTTTTGCTGGCGTATGGCGTCTACCATTTCATGGCATTCTTCTACAATATACTCGCAAAGGGTAAGGGGGGTTTGCTCTTTATCCCAGGGGCAGCCGCCTTCTGGTTCCAGCAATTTATCCACAACATGGTAAACATTGGCCAAAGCTTGCGCGTTTTGGCTTGTGCGTTCATCAATATTTCTCATAGTTCTCAGTAGGGCAAAAGGGTGGGCATGGGCAGCGGGAAAGTTATGCCGCTCCATGCAATAAGGGTTTTAAGGGCATTAAGGAATATAGGCACACCAACAGAATCGCGCACCATATCAAAGTGCGGGATAAGCATGGCAAGGCCGTAGGCCAGAAGAACACAAAGCAAAAATGCCTTGGCAATGCCTATACAAAAACCAAAGGTATAGTCCAGCCAGGAAGCAAAGGCTACTTTAAGCACAGCCTGTAACAGGCGCGCAAGTAAGCCAACCAGAAGCAGGCCAGTCACAAAAATAAGGGTAAACACTATAACCCCGGCTGCATTTTCTGCAATATGCGGGGTAAGGTAGTGGATAAACATGGGGGTAAAGGCGCGGGCAAGCAAAAAGCCAACCACAATGCCAATGATACCTGCCAGTTCTGCAATAAGGCCGCGCATGGCACCGCGTATACCAAAGGCTACGAGCAGAACAAGAAATACGATGTCTATGATGTTTATGGGCATAATGGATTAAAGCAGGGTTATATTCTTGTTGCAACATGCACTATAAAATGTGTTGGGCTTCCAAAATATAGGCACAATTCCTCTGGTGGTCAAGCAATGCAAGGCTTGTGAACCTGGCTCCCCTCGGCCTTTTAAACAAAACTTGGTATACATCTGTATACCAAGAAAAGTTTTTTGGGGAAAGGGGAGGGGGCTTGGGGGAGGGGAAAACCCCTTTTGTTTACAAA
>CAZPTC010000342.1:0-1860 GCA_964589455.1 uncultured Desulfovibrionaceae bacterium
ACTTCCCATAGACCCGCATATTTCCTCTCTTTCCTCTTCCCCATCCCTTTCGCCGCCCTCTCTTACTCCCTTCACCCAGGTAGCGTCTGCCCTTTGTTCTCTGCTTCCCCCCTGTGCCCCGGATGAGGCCATTCTCTGTGTGGCCCACGGCAGTGCCCACCCCGCAGAAAGCGCCTACCATATTCTCGCTTCCCACATACGCCAAACCAACCCCCATATATGTATCACGGGCATGAAAACCCCGCGGGAAGCTATTTACGCCACTCTTGCGCCGTATAAACGTATTTGCCTTGTGCCGCTTTTTGCGGTTTTAGGTAAACATGCGTTGGAAGATATGGCGGGGAATAGCCCGGCTTCCTGGCTTTCTACTCTGCAAGCCCAGGGTTTTATATGCCGTACCTTTTTGCACGGATTGGCAGAGTTTCCTTCTTTTATTGACATTTGGCTGGAAAGATTAGAAGAGTTAATCAGATTGTATAAGCCTTGACAGGTTCGATACTTATTATTAAAATGCACTACAAAAAGGTGCAAAGGAACTTTTGCCCATGTGGGAAGTCATATATAACAAACAAGTTGACAAACAACTTCGTGGCTTACCGCAGAAAATACAAGATCTTGCTTTTGCTCTGATGCAGGATATACGGATAAGTGGAGCAGTAAGGGGGGAATGGCCAAACTATGGTAAACTTGCCAGAACAGTACACCATTGCCATTTAAAAAAAGGAAAACCCTGCTATGTAGCGGTTTGGGAAGAAAAAGATAAAACAATACAGCTTATTGAGATTAAATATGTTGGAACACACGAAAACGCCCCTTACTAGTAATTTACTTGTAACTTTTACAATTCCTAGAGAGAGGCGGGATGAGGTATTAAAGCTTGTTTCTGCTCTTGGTTACCAAGCCAAGGTTGAGCCAGAGTATACTCGCTTTAATGAAATACTTGAAGCAAATGAAACACAAACGCTTGCAGCGTGCTTACGCGGCTTACGCTATCGGGATGGTATGACCCAAGAAGCGCTTGCCCAAAAAACAGGCATACCAAGAAGGCACATCAGCGACTTTGAAAATGGCAGGCGTAATATTGGCAAAATAAATGCCAAAAAACTTGCAGATGTCTTCCATGTTGACCCAAGGTATTTTTTGGGCGCATAAGTGTATCGCAGTGCAAAGTGGAGTTTTCCGCCATTACGGTTTTTATAGCATATCCGCTAGGGCATTTCTCGTTTATTAACGGAACTGCTCTATTTTCTGAACAGTTTCGCCTGCAAGTCCATAATGGTAGAAACGCCTTCTTTGCTGTCTTTATCTTCTTTAGGGTGGATAATGGGGGAATAGCCAAGGCGTTTGGCTTGCGTAAGGCGCATCTGCTCGTTATTAACGGGCCGAATTTGGCCGTTCAGGTCTACTTCTCCCCAGAAGGCAGCGCGTTCTGGCAGAGGAATATCGTAAAAAGAAGAAAGAATAGCCGCCACCAAGGCTACGTCCATAGCGGGTTCAGCAAGGCGCATACCGCCGCCCACTTTGGCATAAATATCTGCTTGCCCAAAATTGAGGCGCAGGCGTTTTTCCATAACAGCAAGAAGAAGATGCAGGCGGTTTACGTCAAAACCAAGGCCAGTGCGGCGTGGGATAGAAAGGTAGGTTTTGCTGGCAAGAGCCTGTATTTCTACGGCAAAAGGGCGCTGGCCGTCAATAGTCATCACCACGGCTGTTCCACTAAGGGAAGGGTCGCGGGCACCAAGGAAGTAGGTGGAGGGGTCTTCTACAATTTCCAAGCCCTTTGGGGCCATTTGAAAAAGCAAAAGGTCTTGGTTAGGGCCAAAGCGGTTTTTAAGGACACGCAAAAGGCGGTAGGCAAGG
>CAZPTC010000343.1:0-1829 GCA_964589455.1 uncultured Desulfovibrionaceae bacterium
CTTTCCTGCCTGCGCAATAAGGCGCAAAGGTACATTTTGCACGCGCCGTACAGCTTCCAGTATGCGCTCCCCTTTTTCCCCATCCCCGCGGGTAAGGGCATCTGCCAAGACCCCGTTTTTGTATACCAGCTCCACAGCCAGACCATCCAGCTTGGGGTCTGCCCACCAGGTTTCCATAAGGCTGTTTTCTGCCTCTGGTAAGGCACGGCTGGCTCTTTCCATAAAAGCCTGCCATTCCTCTGGGGAAAACACATTGTCCAGCCCATACATGCGCAATGTGTGGGGCGCGCTTTCCAAACCTGCAATAATGGCAGAGCCTACGCGCATAGTGGGGCTATCAGGTGTGCGCAAGTCTGGGTTAGCCTGCTCCAGCGCCACAAGCTCCGCATACAGCGCGTCGTACGCTTCATCTGGTATTTCTGGGGCATCGTCCCTGTGGTACAGAATATTATGACGGTTCAATTCTGCGCGTAAAAAGGCCGCGCGCTGCGCCGGGCTTTCTGGCTCTGGGGTACTTGCGCCTAAAGGGGCATCAAAAAGGGAATACTGCATATATCACCTTGGGAAAAGGCTATTCGTGAGAAACAAGGCATGGAATGCGGCGCAGTGGAAATGGCTATGCTTCCGGTATGGGATTACCCGTTTCATGGTAGGTTTCCACACAATAGCGCACTAAGTCCTGCCCGCGCGGTACCAAAATTTCCTGCATCACGCGCTTGCGCTCTGCTTCCAGCATGGGGCGGTTTTTCAGAGAAGAACTAAGGCCGCCCTTTTCCATAAAGCTTACATAAAAAGGAAGCAAGTACAAATTAGCAGGCGTGAGACGGGGGGCTGTGAAGGCAAAGTCACCCGCTATGCGATATGAAATATCAAATGAAGGCTCACCCACAGACGCACTGCCAGCAAAAAGCCCTGCACGCATAAAAAGCGCGGGGGTGCAAAGCGGCATAGACCACACAAGCGAGCGGAAAATTTCCGCTTTGCTCTTTTGTATTGTTTGTATTTTCTGCATGTTTTTGGCGGTAAAATCTTGCCATGCACCAAAATACAGGCCACCTTGCGCAAACTGTATATCACTTGGCAGGCTTTCTAGTATTCTGGCAGAACGGGCAAGCACATGCGCATCCAGCAATACATCATCTGCGCCCAAAAACAGCATCCAATCATGCTCATCTGGTGGGTTTTGGCTTGCAAAGGCACGGGTTAAGGCCTTGTTCCACGCATCGTACACGCCAACATCCTGCACACTTTCTACATGCAGACGCTCTTCATGCTCTGGCATTTCCCCGGCAACCCGCGCCACTTCTTCCAAAGTGGCATCCGTAGAAGCCGCATCCTGCACATAACAGGCAAAATTGCTGTACTTTTGCCCAAACAGCGCAGATAAAGCCCTGCCTACTTTTGCAGAAGCATTACATGTGGCCATGATAATGTAAAATTGTATATTTGGCATGGGCATAATTTACCCATTCATGGCCTTTAAAGCAATGGCAATTTTTTGTACAGACAACGCCTGGTAATAGTTTGACCCCGGCAGTGGCACTACCGGGGTCAGCTTGCTTATAAACCCTTCATGCTAACACAGCTTGGTCTGTTTGATTGCTGCATTATTAGTGCAGCAAAAATGGACCTTAAAACGCGGAAGTGTGAACAGGGCCTAAAGAGAGGGGGGGAGATCTCTCTGGTGTATATATCTGACAATGGGGTCATGTGACCTCCTTGTGTGGAATGCTGGGAGATCTCTCTGGTGTATATACCTGACAATGGGGTCATGTGACCTCCCTGTGAGAAATCCATGCAGTAAAGAGGCCGCTGTTCTGGCAAGTGCC
>CAZPTC010000344.1:0-1828 GCA_964589455.1 uncultured Desulfovibrionaceae bacterium
TTCCAAAAAATTTTACCCACTTCCACCCCACACCCCCCATTCACCTTTCAAAAAAACTTAATGGGTATGGGGGAGAGTAAATTTTTTGCGCTGTATGAATTAGCCTAATTGTTTGGCAGGAGAGGGAAGAGAGGGGGTTGTCACTAGTCTGGGGAGAACCTCACTTTTGTAAAAAGTGGGGTTTTCCCTTCTCTCCCCCAAATGCCTGCTACTCAAACATCTGCCGGAGCAGGTCTTCGCCCTGTTCCGCGTTTTCATTGCCCGCGCCGTCACCGCCCCCAAGGGCATTAAGGCCATACCCTGTGCCAGGCTCAGTACCCTTCATAAAGGGCATAGAAACGCCATCTACAGAAGAAAAGACAATGCCTTCAGGCTGGGTAAAGTCATCCGGTGGGTAGGGTTCCAAAGCAACAGAAGCGTAGTCTACATAAATGGGCAAGGCTGCGCCAGAACCTGTTTCTCCACGGCCCATAGGCTGCAAAACATCGTAGCCCATGTATACGCCTGTTACCAGATGGGGGGTAAAGCCAAGGAACCAGGCATCATTCTCATCATTGGTGGTGCCTGTTTTGCCTGCAACAGGGCGGTTAAGAACTTTGGCTTTGCCACCAGTACCAAAATTAACAACACCTTTGAGCATAGTTGACATAATAAAGGCATTTTGGGGGCTTATGGCCTGGGTAAGCTGCGGGGGATTTTCATAAATGGTGTTTTCCCAAGGGCCTTGGATGCTTTGGATAAGGCGGGGCTTGCTTACAAGGCCCTGGTTGGCAAAAGCTGTATACGCCTGGGTAAGGTTGATAGGCGAAACAGCCACAGCCCCAAGGCTGATGGCCAGTTCTGCGGGGAAATAAGGTTCAAGACCAAGGGCTTTTGCACGTTCAATAACTGTATCAACCCCTATTTCCTGCACAACGCGAACTGTGCAAAGGTTGCGTGATCTGGCAAGGGCGCGGTACAGGCGAATGGGGCCTTCAAAGCCACCTTCAAAATTACGCGGACGCCATGCCTGTTTTGTCCAAGGGTTTATGACAAGCAGGGGGGCATCTAACAGCATGGAAGCCGTGGTAAAGCCGTTGTCCAAAGAGGCGGAATACACAATAGGTTTAAACGAAGAACCAGGTTGACGCTGTGCCTGCGTGGCACGGTTAAACTGGCTGCCTGTTGCGCCAAAGGCGTAGCCGCCAATAAGGGCCACAACATCGCCTGTTTGCGGTTCTATAGAAACAAGGGCACCCTGGACATCCGGTACTTGCTGAAGCCGCAACGGGATGACACTTTCTGTAGTGACAGAGGAAAGGTCAAAAAGCACAGGCTCTTGGCCTTTAGCTGGTGCCGCAGGGGGCGCAAGGGAAACCCAAATTGCATCACCTTTTTTCACAACTTTTGTAGCGTCTGAAATAACTGTAGCTGTAAGGCTGCCAGATACGCGCTTATTAGGGGTGCGTGCCCAGTTCATGGTTTTTACAGAAACATGGCCTTTATTGGTGGTGCCAAGACGTACTGTTGCTCCATTTTTATCTACTTCTTCCACCAAGGCCATAACCCAGCCATCTTTTTCCAACATAGCGGGCTTAAAGGGGTGCTTGGCAAGGAAAGCTTCGTACTCACTGGGGGGAACTTCTTCCACAGGGCCACGCCAGCCGTGGCGCTTGGTGGCGTTTTCAAGGCCAGTACGCAGCGCATTTGCACCGGCTTCCTGTTGGAAGGGGTCCATGCTGGTGTGAACAGTAAGGCCCAGCTCATACACGGCATCTTCACCATAAATGCCAAAATCCAGGCCATTTTTTGCGGCATTTTCTTCACTGAACATATCCAGCAGTTGGCG
>CAZPTC010000345.1:0-1823 GCA_964589455.1 uncultured Desulfovibrionaceae bacterium
CCTTAAATCCATGCCGGAAAATATGCAGGAAACCATTGCCGCTATGATGGCAGAAGCGGATGTAAGCAAGTCTAAAGCCATAGCCCAGCGCACCTGCTTTGTGTATGTGAACCTGAAAGGCCGTGATCCGGGCGGCATTGTAGAACCAGAAGACTACGAAAAAGTGCAGCGGGAAATTATAGACGCGCTTATGACCTACGTTGACCCCAAAACAGGCAAACGCCCCTTTATTATGGCACTGCCCAAAAAAGAAGCCATGCTTATTGGCCAGGGTGGGGATCAGTGTGGGGACGTCATATACGCCCTGTTCCCAGAATATTCTATGCAGCACGGCCCCTTGCTGCCCACTTCTGAATACGGCATTGGCACACTCAAAACCCTGCTTGTCTTCTATGGCCCCAATATTAAAAAAGGCTACAATATGCAGCGACGCTGCAATATTGTAGACTGCGTGCCCACCTATTGTTATATGACAGGCTGGCCTATCCCTCAAGATGCTGAAGGCGGGGTAATTTACCAGATAATGGAAAACCCCAATCTGCGTGGTTAAACCATCACTTCCTAAGGCAGCAGCTTGCTTACTTTCTTTGCAAGCTGCTGCAAGGGCCAAAATATCTTACTTGTAAACTTAAAGCGCTACTTGAAGATTATGTGTTTTTTTGGCACTTTTTTCTACCCTTTAAAAAAAGGAATAATGTATGACAACAGCACCAAAAAAAGTTGCACTTCTTGGTTTTGACTGTGCCCTTACCTCCCTTGTACGTCAGCACATTGCAGAAGGCATTGCCCCTAACTTCAAAAAGATTTTTGAAGGTGGCGTTGTGTGCGAAAATGCCCTTGTACCCTTCCCCACTATTACCCCGCCAAACTGGACAGTTATGGCCACAGGCGCGTGGCCTATGACCAACCAGATATGCGACTTCTGGCGCCATGTACCCGGTAAAGATGTGGAATCTACCAATACGCACTCCTGCTTTAACTGGGACCACTGCGAAGCGGAATCTATATGGGAAGCCGCGGCAAAAGCCGGCAAAAAAAGCATTATATTCAACTTTCCTATGGGCTATAATGCACAAAAGAAAGTAAAAAATGCCACAGTTGTGGGTGGTGCCGGCCTTACCCCTGGTCTTTTTATGGATGGTCAGCTTGGCTGGAGCATAAAAAATCCGGAACACCCAGGCAAAATCCAAGACCAGTTTTATGCTGGCTCCTCAGACGTTTTGGTTTCCACAGCGCCTTTCCCTGGCTTCTCCTATAAAGTGAAGTTTGAAAAATCTGACTGGAAGAATATTGACAATGAAGGCAAGGACGAACCCCTTTCTGCCTCCTTCCCTATGGTGTACCCAGACAGTATTTTTGACTTCAAGCCTACAGAATGGCATGTGCTTGTGCGCGATATGGCAGGCAAGGGCTATGACACCATGACCCTTTCTACTACCAAAGACTTTAAAAACGCGCTTTGCACCCTTAAAGTGGGGGAATGGGCAAAAGCCTTTGATGTAACAGCCGAACTTGCCAAGGGCGGCACAAAAACCTTACGCTGCAAACCCAAACTTATCGCTCTTTCGGATGATGCAGAAGACTTTAAGCTGCTTATCCCAGCCATGCTTAATAAAGATGGCGAATACTGGTGCTACCCGCCAGAAAAAGCCGCTCTTATGAATACGGGCGATAATATTGCCACAAATGGCACAGGTTTTTCCCTTTTGCCTGCTGGCTGGATAGACCTGGATATCTGGATGGAAATGATTGCCATTCACTACCAGTGGCTGGCAGAAGCCACTGTTGCCCTGCTGAAAAACCAGGCGGAATGGGATATTTTC
>CAZPTC010000346.1:0-1805 GCA_964589455.1 uncultured Desulfovibrionaceae bacterium
TCTGCAACAAATTCTCATTCAAACGGAACATCACTGCCATACTCGTCATCATAAAAGACATCTCCCATGCCGTTCCATAGAATTGTAAATTTCCGGCCGCTGCGTTTTATTATCTCCAAGCGGCATTTTTTTATTTCTTCTTCTTCAAAGATCCCTAAAAAACCGGCTTCGTTATGGTTTTCATCATGCGTATTGTTGAATATCCACTGCTTTCCTTCCAATTCCGTCCAATGCGAAATATCTATTTTAATACCACTGTTATGTCTTAGCCACGGGGTACATTTCTCGCCATTCAACTCATTTTCTTTAGTGTCTACGCCTATAACTAAAAAAAGACCGGGCTGTTGATTGATCCATCTTTTTGCCTCCGCTTCATCGAAGTAGTAGAACTTGAGTTTTGCCTTTTTAATTTCAAATAGCATGTCACGAAGTTTAAAGTACATTGACCTGCCTCCGATTGTTGTACTACTCACAAGGTTCTTGCTGTTCCGTGTCGCGTGTGAACTCGTTCAGGTATTTTGCCGGAGTCGGGGCTTTCACGCAAGACCCGTTTCGTACAATTTTTCGGCAATCTCCTGTGCATCAAAACCTCGTTTTCCATGCGCTCCAGAGTCGGGGCCAGGGCAAAAATGGCCTCCTTCAACGTCAGAGAGCGATTGCCGTCGAGAGTGACTTTTACGGGTTTGAGCTTGGCAAGCTCCTGTCTGATTTACTTGACTTGAGATGCGGTAATATTCATGCTGATTGCTCCTGTATTTTGTGCGGGTCAGTTCATGAGAACATGGCCCGGATTTGTGTTTTTGCCTTTGGCGGTCGAGCGGCACGGGCGCCCACCTTTACGCAGTAAAGTATAGTGGGCTATGCTTTTGCCTTTCGCAAAGACTCGGCGCGGACTCAGCGCCCTTGTTAACGGCCAAGGCCCATGCCACGCGAGGGGAACGCCCGCTGTGGCTGGCTGGCACGTTCACGCTCCTGTGCCTGCTGGCGTTCCTGCTCCCGCTGATGGGCTTCACGCGCTTGGCTCTGTTCCCGTTGCTTTTGCTCGGCTGCTTTGCGCGCTGCCTCCTGCCGTTGTTCCTGCAAATACTCAAGATGCATTTTGTTGGCCTCCTGATTCCAGCGAAAAAATCTGTCGATTTCTTCCAGCCGTGCAGTCGCGTTCTGGTAATTCTCAATCATCCTTATCAGGCTGGCCTCGCTCCGTTTCCGCTCCTCGGCTCTTTCTGCTTCCTTGAGCGCCAAATTTTTATTCAATTCGGCGATGACTTCATGCAAGTGCATGGCTTCCGCTTGCAGTTTTTCATTCTGCGCTACAACAATGCTTTTTTCCGCCAAGGCTTTTTTCTGGTGCTCAATTATGCCCTGGGCTTTTTCGTGCATGGCCTTGTAGTTGAACACCGAAGGCGCGGACAATTCCGGCTGTGCAGCAAGTTCCTTTTCCGCCTCCTGGGCCAGACGCACATACAACTGCACCTGCTCCTGTACGGTGGTGGCTTGCCGCTGGCGTTGCTCCAGCTCCGTGCTGACTGTCTGTGCTTCCTGCCGCAGATTGTTCAGGGCGTTTTGCTGCTGTTTGAACTCCCGTGTGTCCAGATGCTTTTTTGCCGAACCCGGCTCTTGTTCAACGCCGCGCTGCACGTTGAAACCTCGGCTTTGCAGATGCCGGGGCAATTCGGTTTGCAATTTTTTCAGACTTTCCCGCGTATAGATGGTCTTTGCGCTCAGGCGTCCATCCGGCGTCACAGGAACATGCAGAAAGTGCATGTGCGGCGTTTTCTCATCCATATGCACCATTGCGGAAATGA
>CAZPTC010000347.1:0-1800 GCA_964589455.1 uncultured Desulfovibrionaceae bacterium
TTCTTCTGCCAGTAATACACGTACCTTGCTGCCCTGGGCCAGAACATCGCGGCAAACAGGGTTTGCCACCCACGACAAAAGCCTGTGCCGAGTCCAATCAGTATCCGTATTATTGATAGGGGGTTCTTCCAAAAAGGTACGGCCTTGCACCCTTTGCACAAAAATTTCTGGCGGCCCAGCGTAAATAAGTTTGCCTTCATCCAGCATAAGCACATGGGGGCAGCGCTCTGCCTCTTCAATATAGGCAGTTGACCACACAATACTCATGCCGCCTTGGGCCAGTTCATTCACCATTCGCCACAATTCCCGCCGGGACTGCGGGTCTACCCCCACACCGGGTTCATCAAGCAGCAGTATTTTAGGGGTGCCAAGCAAGGCACAGGCAAGACCCAGCTTTTGCTTCATACCACCAGAAAGCCTGCCAGCAAGGCGCTTTTGAAAAGGCCCTAAACTGGTAAATTCCAGCAGGGTATCAAAGGTTTTTTGCCGCTCTTCCCCTTTTAAATCGCGCAACTGGGCATGGAGAGAAAGGTTATCAATAACAGATAAATCTTCATACAGGCCAAACTTTTGCGGCATATAGCCCACAAATGGAAGGCTGCCCCCTTCTTTTTGCACCGCGTTTTGCCCAAGCAGCATCACCCTGCCCTCTGTGGGCAGTAAAAGCCCTGCCATAAGACGCATAAGGGTTGTCTTGCCAGAGGCATCTGGCCCTACAAGGCCAGTTATGGTTCCTAAGGGAATAGTGGCATTAATAGCCTCTAAAGCAGGCGCTTCTGCACTTGGGAAGCGCTTGCCAAGGTTTTCTAAAAGAATAGCGCACCGGCTTTCTGCCGCGTTCATAACCCTGTCCCTGCCTGCGTGCGCTTAATCTGGATAGTAGCAGGAATACCTTGGCGCATAACATTATCCGGGTCTTCAGCTATAATGCGCAAACGGAACACAAGGTCATTGCGCACTTCCTGTGTTTCTACTGACTTTGGCGTAAATTCTGCTGTAGGGGAAATAAAGCCCACTTGGCCTTTGTATGCTTTGCCAGGCATAGAATCTACAAAAATATCCACATCCATACCGGGTTTTACATGTCCAAGCAAAGGCTGGGCAATATACGCGCGGATATGCACGGGTTCAATAAGGCTTATGGTGTATACGCTTTGCCCTGCTGCTACTATGGCGCCTTTTTCGCGAGAACGTGTAAGCACAACCCCATTTTCCTGGGCATACAGGGTGGTATCGTCTAAGGCAGTCTGCGCTTTGGCAAGGCGGGCATTGGCCGCTTCCAGTGCGGCTTTTTGCACAGCTACATCTTCCTCACGGAAGCCTTGCTCCATAAGTTCCAGTTGTTTTTTTGCTACTTCAAAACGGGATACTGCTTCCTGATACCGGGCACGTGCATCATCTTCCTGCTGTTTGGGAATTGCCCCACCCTGCTGGAGCTTGCTTATGCGATTAAGTGTAACTTTAAGGTTTGCTACTGTTACTTCTCTCTCTTGCAGAGTATCGCGTGCCTGCTGTATTTCTTCTGGTCTGTATCCGGTAAATAGTTTAGCAAAGTTGGCTTCTTGCATAGTTACTTCTGCCATAGCAAGGCGCACTTCATCTTGATAGGGGCGTGTATCCAGCTTTGCAAGGGTATCTCCCTTTTGCACAGCCTGGCCTTCCTGCACAAACATTTCTTCAATACGACCCGGAACTCTGAATGCAAGATCTACCTGATGTATATCTACATTGCCCTACAACGTGATAATACTGTTTTCTTGTTTATCTGTTCCAGAAAAATACCAGTATACCCCACCACCA
>CAZPTC010000348.1:0-1760 GCA_964589455.1 uncultured Desulfovibrionaceae bacterium
CGGCCATCTGGTAGAAGTAAAAGTCTGATTTATAAGCAGAACAGACAATGGGGTGAAGCTGTATGGATTTGCCTTCAACAAGCAGGGGTTCAAATGCCTGTATGCCAAGGCGGTGCAGAGTAGGCGCGCGGTTTAAGAGAATGGGGTATTCGCGCACCACTTCTGACAAAATATCCCACACGACTAATTCTTCGCGCTCCACCATTTTTTTGGCACTCTTGATGGTGGAGGCATGGCCTCTTTTTTCCAGCTCAGAGTAAATGAAGGGCTTAAAGAGTTCTAAGGCCATTTTCTTTGGCAGACCGCACTGGTGCAGTTTAAGCTTGGGGCCCACCACAATAACGGAACGGCCAGAATAGTCTACACGTTTACCCAGAAGGTTTTGTCTGAAACGGCCCTGCTTGCCCTTAATCATGTCAGAAAGGGACTTTAAGGGGCGGCCATTGGTGCCTGTAATGGCACGGCCACGGCGGCCATTATCAAACAGGGCGTCTACCGCTTCTTGCAGCATACGCTTTTCGTTACGGATAATAATATCCGGCGCGCCCAGTTCTTTAAGGCGTTTCAGGCGGTTATTACGGTTAATAACGCGGCGGTAAAGGTCGTTTAAGTCAGATGTGGCAAAGCGGCCGCCATCTAGCGGCACAAGGGGGCGTAAGTCTGGCGGGATAACGGGAATAACTTCCATTATCATCCACTCTGGCTTATTACCGGATTCCAAGAAGGCTTCTACAATTTTCAGGCGCTTGGTAAGCTTTTTCTTCTTAGTCTGGCTTTTGGTGGTTTGGGATTCTTCCCGCAGTTCCACACGCAAGGTATCCAGATTCAGCTCTTCTAACAGGGAGCGCACAGCTTCTGCGCCCATGCCCACTTTAAAGGCATCTTCCCCAAATTTGTCCATAGCTATGAAAAACTGGTCTTCAGAAATAACCTGGAGTTTGGTGAAGTTGGTAGCCCCTGGATCCAGCACAATATAGCTGTCAAAATAGAGCACCTTTTCAAGGTCTGCCATAGTCATATCCAGCAGGGTGCCTATTTTGGAGGGCAGGGTTTTTAAAAACCATATATGGGCAACAGGCGCGGCAAGCTCTATGTGGCCCATGCGCTCGCGGCGCACTTTAGAAGCAATAACTTCCACGCCGCATTTTTCGCACACAATGCCGCGGTGCTTCATGCGTTTGTATTTTCCGCAGTTACATTCGTAGTCTTTTACAGGGCCAAAAATTTTGGCACAAAAAAGACCATCCCGCTCTGGCTTAAAGGTACGGTAGTTAATGGTTTCCGGCTTTTTTACTTCACCGTACGACCACTCCCGTATACTTTCCGGCGAGGCGATGGAAAGCTGTATGGCTTCCAGGTTGCGGATATTGTTGACTGTGGACGCAGCGGAGTTGCGCACAGTGAAAAGTTCATCAAGGCTCATATAGACTCCCTTGTAAAAGGGTGGAAGAAAGGAGGGCCATTACAGGTGCGGAACAACTACAGGGGGTTTTCCACAAAACCAATGCGCTTGGGGCGCTTTTTCCCTTCTTTTTCATGCAGGTTGACGTTTAAGCCAAGGGACATAAGTTCCTTCACCAAAACGTTAAAGGATTCAGGCAGGCCAGCTTCTAAGAAGTTGTCACCCTTCACCACTTTTTCGTACATCTTCACGCGGCCGCCCACGTCGTCTGACTTGACAGTAAGGAATTCCTGCAAGAGGTACGAAGCACCGTACGCTTCAAGTGCCCAGACTTCCATTTCCCCAAGGCGCTGACCAC
>CAZPTC010000349.1:0-1749 GCA_964589455.1 uncultured Desulfovibrionaceae bacterium
TGCCCGTTCTACCCGCGCAAGCACATGCGCGCGGTTAAACATGCAACCCCCACACTGGATAACCAATGTATACGGCGTTAAATCCTGCGGGAAATCAGAGCCGCTTACAATATCCACCTGCAAGCCCTGCCCCACTTTTTTGCGCAGCATGGCAGGTATTTTCACCCGCCCAATATCTTCTTCCATTGGCGCATGTGTGCAGCACTCCGCAATAAGCACCCGCGAGTCTGCCGTAAGCGTATGCAAGGCCGCCGCGCTTTCAATATAATACGTTATATCGCCTTTATGCGCCGCAAATAATATGGAAAATGACGTAAGCATAGATTTTTCCGGCTTCTGCGCATACACCGCCCCAAAAACCTGGGAATCCGTTATAAGAAGCTTGGGCGGATACGCCAGCGCCTTTAGCGCCTGCCCCAATGTTTCCACCGTGGTAGACAAGATTATGCAATGCCTGTCTAGTAATTCCCGCGTTACCTGCACCTGCGGCAAAATAAGCCTGCCCTTTGGTGCCTGTATGTCCTGCGGCATTACAAGCAGCACCAAGTCCCCCTTCTCCACCAATGAACCCAAAATTGTGGGCGATTGAAAATCTTCCGGCAAAAGCCTTACCAGCGCCTCTTTAAACGCTGTGATAGACTCCTTATTCCCCGCGCTTACCGCCACCAAGCCTACTGATGCCGCATCCCCTATAAGTGCCGCCAATTCCTCCAGCTTTATCCCCACATCCACTACCGTATCCGCCTTGCCAAGCACGCACAGCACCGGTTTTTTCTTTTTCTTGAAAAAATCCAGCCACTCCAGCTCCTGCCCATACCCCTGCCCGGAAAACAGCAACACCGCGATATCCGTTTTTTCCGCCGCCTCCCTGGTCTTCTCTACCCTTAACGCCCCCAGCACCCCTTCATCATCAAAGCCCGCTGTGTCCATAAGTACACAAGGCCCCAGACCATGTATTTCCATAGACTTATGCACGGTGTCCGTTGTGGTGCCAGGCGTATCCGATACTATGGCCACATTGTGACCCGCAAACGCATTGACCAGCGACGACTTGCCACTGTTGCGCTTGCCAAAAAAACCAATGTGCAGGCGGTTTGCACGCGGCGTTTCGTTGAGTGAAGACATGGTGTACTCCTAAAGAGTTTTTTTTGGGGGGGGGCATTTACTAATGCGGACTGCGTCCGCTCGCCCCCCAAACCCCCTTATTACCGTGAGGATGCCGCTTGCGTGTTGCTACGCAACATCGCTGCGCGGCTTCCTCGCGGGAATAAATGGCTTTGAGAAGGTTTAGCGTTAAGTTTTCTAAAATTTCACGAGGGGTTAATCAAAAATTTTAATAGAAAAATCTTCGCATTGGAATAAAACTCCATACAAATAAAAAGTTTTTTGGGGAAGAGGAGAGGAGGTTTGGAGGAGAGGGGAAATCCCTTTTTGTTCACAAAAAGGGTTTCCCCTTTCCTCCAAGCATATTCTCTTCTTCTCCCTAAAAACAAAAGTCCCGTTCGCCGTGGTGGATTTTGTTAAGGCGTTCCAGTGTGAGGCGCTGCACTTTTTCTTTGGGAATATTGTGGAGTTCTTGGGCAATAAGGGTTTCGCCAAGGGCTTTGGTTTCCGGGCTGGCGTAATCTTCCAGGTATTCTTGCAGGGTCATAAGGGCATTGGGGTGGCAGCAGTTTTGTATTTGTTTGGACTTGCAGAGGGACATAAAGCGTTCGCCTGTGCGGCCTTCGCGGTAGCAGGCTGTGCAAA
>CAZPTC010000350.1:0-1743 GCA_964589455.1 uncultured Desulfovibrionaceae bacterium
TATGGCATTTCTTTTTCCAACTTCGCCACCAACAATATTTCCTATTCCGAAACTGTACAGCAACGTGTAGACGCCTTGTTTGCAGCGCAGTCTGATATCCAGCTTGCTACACTGAATGCCAAAAAAGCGGAACAAGACAGAAAAACTGCAGAAGAAAAAGGCAAGGCAGAAGCCACTGCCGCGGAATGGAGAGCAAAAACCATTGCGGCAGAAGAAATAGCCGCTGCAGAGAAAACTGCCCAAATCCAGAATATTGAAGCAGAAAGAGACAAAAACATCGCCATTATTGCCATAGAAAAGCAACGTGAAGTGGCAGAACAGGAAAAAGTTATTGCAGGCCTTTACAGAGACGCGCAATTACTGCGTGCAGAAGCAGACGCCACATACCGCCGCGAAATAATGGCAGCAGACGGCGCATTAGAACTCAAGCTGAATGCGTATAAAGAAGTAAACCGCATGTATGCAGATGCCCTTATGAAGCACACAGGCAACTGGGTTCCGCAAATTGTTTTTGGGGGAAATTCAGGAGGCGAAGCCGCTAATGCGGGTCTGACACTTATTGACCTTCTGACAATAAAAACAGCCAAAGATTTAGCGCTGGATCTTGGTGTGGATACTAAGTAGCACCCCTGTTTCTTCGCCACTTCCATGCAGAGGTCTGGCAGCAAAAAAGCCCTTATGGTTTTACGCATAAGGGCTTTACGTTTTAATGGTGGGCGGTGAGGGGCTCGAACCCCCGACATTCGGCGTGTAAAGCCGACGCTCTATTTTTTCACCCAGTATTACTTGTTTGCAATTATCCTTATTTTTAGCCACTTTTCTAAATTTCCACTTGTTGTTCTTTGCATATTGTGCTACCTAATTTGCCTATGAAGGTTGGAAATAAGGTTGGAAAATGGAGGAGCAAAGTGTCAAACAACAAGCGAATAAAAACAAAATATCCTGGTGTCTTCTTTCGTGAAGCAGACCGCCTTGGAGGCACAGGATTAGAACGAGTTTATTATATTCTTTTTAAGAAAGATGGCAAGCTTCTTGAGGAAAAGGTGGGAAGGCAATTTGCGGACGATATGTCCCCTGCTAAAGCAGCAGGGATAAAGGCGGAGCGGATTGAAGGCAAAAGAGCTTCGCGGAAAGAAATTCGGGACGCAGAATTAGAAGCCAAAAAAGCAAAATTAGAGCGCCCAACAATGCAAAACATCTGGGAAATATACAAACAACGTAATCCTCCTACTCGTTCCATGCAAACTGTGTGCTGTAATTTTAAAAATCATTTGACAGGGTTTGCTTCTAAAACGCCAGACGAAATTCTAACAGCAGACATTTTACGACTACAAAATGAACTTTTTGCAAAGGGGCTTAGCCCTGCCACAGTAAAACATGTCCTTGAACTCTTGAGATTGCTTATCCGCTTTGGTGTAAAAAATGGTATGTGCCCAATGCCTGATCCTTCACGCCTGCATTTTGAAATGCCACAGGTGGACAACCAAAAAACAGAAATGCTTACACAAGAGCAGCTTATCGCATTTGAAAAAGCCCTTAGTGAAGAGGTAGACCAAAATTCAGCGGCTTTTATGCGCTTGGCGTTGCTAACGGGAATGCGCAAAGGCGCACTTATGGGGCTTAGATGGGAAGATATAGATTTTGCAAATAATATTATCACATTGCGTGGTGATGTAGCAAAAAAAGGCAAAACGGAGCGTATCCCTTTAAATAGCTCCGCTCGGGTAGTTTTGGAATCTGTCC
>CAZPTC010000351.1:0-1718 GCA_964589455.1 uncultured Desulfovibrionaceae bacterium
CGCATACGCACGCTATTTTGCACAGGGTCGTAAATAAATATTTCTGAACCAGAGTCTTTTTTAATAACACTGCCAAGAGGGATAAGCAGCACATGTTGGCTTTGCAGAGGAATGCGCACCTTGGCCAGCATACCCGGTTTCAGGTTTGGCGCATTGGCATCTAACAGCAATTTTACCTGAAAAGTGCGGGTGCTTGCATCTGCCAGGGCAGATATTTCATGCACACGGGCCTTGTGTTGCACTTCCCCATTATAAAAGGAAACAAAGGCTTCCTGCCCAAGTTGCAGTTTGTTTATGTCTTGCTCTGAAATACCCACAGATACGCATATTTCCCCAGCTTTGCCAATAACAAGCACAGGGTGTCCGGCAGCTACCATTTCCCCGTCTTGCACAAGTTTTTTCAGCACAAGGCCATCCATAGGGCTGGTAATAGTTGTATCTTTCAGGTCATTTTCTGCTTTTTCAAGGGCAATGGCCAGCATTTGCAACTGGGTTTGTGCAACTTTTTGGGCATCCTGCGCCTGGGTATAGGTTTCTCTGTCTGCATCCAGTTTTGCGCGTACTTCGTCCATTTGTGCGCGGGAAATATGCTTTGTTTCGTACAAAGAGGCCATGCGGTCATAGGTGACTTTTGTAAGGTCAAGCTGGGCTTTTGCCTGCCGGATTTTAGAGGGTATTTCTTTTTCCAGCCGCATTTGCGCAGCCTGGTATTCTGCTCTTTTTGCTTCAAGCTGTAAGGCGTAGTCTGTGGTGTTAAGGCTAGCCACGGGGCTGTGCACGTGTACATGCTCCCCTTCTTGATAAAACACTTTGTCCACGGGCCCAGCCAGCTTAAAGGCCAGATTGACAGTTTCAAGGGGTATAACCGTGCCTGTAAGCGCAAGCGATTGCCCTTGCGTGCTTTCCTGCACATGGAAAACTTCTATTTTGCGCACAACAGGTGTGTTTTCGCTTTCCGCATTGCTGCATGCCACAAGAAAAAAGCTTGCGCTAAAAGAGAATACCAGTATTAACAGTTTTGAATTTTTCATATTTTCTCCTGCCTTGTCTTGTTTACCAAGCGTTTACAATAGGCAGAATAGAAGATATAAAGTAAAAAAAGAAGTGCAAAAGCCAGAATTTGTAGCACTTGTATACAAAACACAAGAAGTGTAGCTATGGATACAAGAAAAACCGACTTGCGGAGTGAGCTTACCAAAAAGCTGATACGGGAGGCATTTTTGGAGCTGCTGCTGGAAAAAAGTTTTGCAGAAATAACCATTATTGATTTGTGCCAGCAGGCCCATATTCACCGTACGACGTTTTATAAGCATTTTGAAGATAAATACCAGTTACTGGATACGGTTTTGCGCACCATACAAACCGATATTGCCAAAAAACAGTGCGGCAGGCAGGTATACGAAACCCCCAAGGATTATTTTTTGCAGACATTCCATTATGTGTTGGAATTTTTAGAAGAAAATAACGCCTTATTTTCCCGCATATTATTCCAAAAAGGGAATGAATATGTGGAGCTTGCTTTGCAAAACACGATAACTGACTATTTGAAAGAAGAAATAATTCTTAGCAAGCACGAGGGGATGCGCTTTAAAGTAGATACTGGCCTTGTGGCAGAATATTACAGCGCTGCGACACTTGCTGCTGTTACATGGTGGTTTAGGCATAAGCTTACCCACTCTGCCGCTGATATGATAGTGAGTTTGAAGTTGCTTATTTCC
>CAZPTC010000352.1:0-1716 GCA_964589455.1 uncultured Desulfovibrionaceae bacterium
GAGGGGCGAACCCTTTTTGTTCACAAAAAGGGTTCGCCCCTCCCCCAAGTTCTTCCCTACGACAAAAGTAGGCGCTTGGCGGATTCGTTCTGCACGTCTGTGATAAACGGGATATTGGTTTCGCGTTCAGTTTCGCGGTTAATAGAAGCAAGGTCTGTACGGGCCAGTTCATCAATGGCAAACTTGCGCGCACCAGCCATAAGCTGTTGCAGGCCAGCGCCAAGGCGGTCAAGGTTTGTCCACATGGCAATAGCGCCGTAGGGGATATTGGCCATTTCTTTTTTGCCCACTTTTTCTTCTACAGCGTGGTAGCCAGCGAAAATGGTTTCCACGCTTTCGCCGATGTCAGAAACGGACTTAGGCAATTTATCCCAGTTGCCGCAAACTTTTTCGCGGCGTTCCGGGTTCAGGGCACCTTCAATATTTGCGCCAAGGAAGCCGGGAATCATCATAGAGCGGCCCATGCACACAAGTTTGGCGTAGGGGGCGCAAAGGGCAAGGGCTTTGAATATCTGACTGGGTTTGGCAAGGCCGCCGCCAAGGGAAATATCTGGCACACGCTTGCCGTTGCTGGCAAGGATACCGGCGTATTCGGCAGTTTTGGCGTGAAGCAGAATGGAAGGCACGCCCCATGTTTCCATCATATCCCAGGGGGACATACCCGTGCCGCCGCCTGCGCCGTCAATGGTAAGCAGGTCAAGCTTGGCTTCGCCGGCAAGCTTTAAGGCTAGGGCAAGGGCTTCCATACCGTAAGCACCTGTTTTAAGGGAAATGGAGCGGAAGCCTAAGCGGCGCAAGGAAATAACCTGGCTATGGAAGGCTTTTTCAACTTGCTCGGCATTTTTCAGGGCTGTATAGCCAAGGCGGCTGTGGCGGGCAAAGTGGCCAACTGCGCCATCTTTATAAGCGGCCTGCACGGTGGGCAGGGTGGGATCTGGGTCTACCAGATAGCCACGGGCTTTGAGGAACTTGGCGTATTCAATGTCATTAACCTGTATTTCGCCGCCGATATTTTTGGCACCCTGGCCCCATTTAAGTTCCATGGTGACTTTATCGGCGTATTTTTCGGCAATATATTCGGCCACACCATTGCGGGTGTCTTCCACATTCATTTGTACAATAATGCCGCCGTAGCCGTCGTAATAGCGCAAATAGGTCTGGATGCGGCGGTCAAGTTCTGGCGCGCTGACAATGTGGCCATGCTTAATTTCGCTTTTTTTATCCACACCCACCACATTTTCGCCCACAACAACGGGCACACCGCAAAGTGCGCAGCCCACAGCAAAAGAGTCCCAGTATTTAGCTGCAATAAAGGTGGAGCCTAAGGCGCCTGTCATAACCGGGTAACGGCACACGGTTTGTTGCTTGGCACCAAAGCTGGTTTCAAGGGAAACATCTGTAAACAGGGTGTCGCCGGTTTTGGCCAAATTTTTGGGGGCACCTTTGGCACCGTACAAGTGGCCTTGGATGCGCAGGGAGTTGTAAGAAACGCCCATTTCGCCGGTGTTATCGCTGCCTGCGGTAACAGTGCCAAAATCGCGGGGATAGAGAAGATCGCGCCCAACCATGGAACCAAGCCAGGTTTCGCATTTACCCTGGCAGTCTGCCCGGCAAAGGGAGCACAGGCCGGATTCGCAGGGTGTACCACGGTTTGTGGTACCAAGCACGTCGTTGTTCTTCATCTGGGACATGGAAGACTCCTTAAAATAGACAAAA
>CAZPTC010000353.1:0-1688 GCA_964589455.1 uncultured Desulfovibrionaceae bacterium
AATGAATTCTGTGGGTATTATCACCAATCTTGTGCCAGTTATTGGTTACGAAAGTGCAGCCTCTGCGGCAAGAGAAGCCCTTTCTACCAATAAGTCTCTGGCAGATATTCTTATTGAGCGCAATTTGCTTACCCTTGACCAGATACATACCCTGCTTGCCCCGGAAAACATGCTTCACCCCTCGCGTGTGCGATTATAAAAGGGGGAGTAAGCATTCTGTCTTGTTTTATAAGCTTTTTTTATAAAGTAGGGTGGATATGTATGGGATTTGACATTTAGCTAAGTCTTAGCTAAATTTGATTGCAGTAAAGGAGAATAGCGTATGCAAACAGCTATAATTCCCATGCATCAGGCAAAAAGCTCTCTTTCCCAGCTAGTCAAGCGGGCAAAAGCAGGTGAACATGTTTTCATTGGCAGCTATGGCCGGGCTGAGGCAGTTATCACCTCTGCCGAGAATATGACGCCCAAAAAACAGCTTGGCCTTTTGCAAGGCAAGCTTGTTGTACCGGATGATTTTGATGCCCCTTTGCCGCAGGATATTCTTGCGGCATTTAATGGGGAAGAAATATGAGGCTATTGCTGGATACAAATGCGCTTCTTTGGGCGCTTACTAATTCCCCGCGCATAGCGCCAGTAAGGGAACTCTTGCTGGCAGATGAAAACATGGTGTTTGTCAGTGCTGTATCATGGTGGGAAATTGCCATTAAAGTGCATATTGGCAAGCTGGATGCGCGTGTGTCAGAATTACGGGCAGCAGCAAAGGAAAGCGGTTTTATTGAACTGCCACTGCTTGGCTTGCACGCGGAGGCATTGCAATCTCTCCCCAGGCACCATAATGACCCTTTTGATCACATGCTTGTAGCACAGGCAATACGTGAACCCATGCACCTGATTACAGGGGATGGCGTTTTAACCCAGTACACACCCCTTGTTATAGCTATTTAACATTGGATATATTTTTTCATACGATAAAAGGCCGCTATGGAACCAAAATTTGCCACCATACCTGTTCGTGAAGCTGTAGGCACTGTGCTGTGCCATGACATCACCCAGATTGTGCCTGGGGAAAAGCCAGAAATTTTTGCCAAAGGGGATACCTGCCGTACCAAGGGCCCGGCTTTTCGCAAAGGGCATATTGTGCGGGAAGAGGATATCCCTGTTTTGCTTTCTTTAGGCAAGGAAAACGTGTATGTTTTTGGCAATATGGAAGGCTTTGTGCATGAAAATGAGGCGGCAGAGCGTCTTATGGCAGCAGCCTGCAAGGGCGTTAATGGGCAGAATGTGCGCTTTACGGAAGTAAAAGAAGGCAGAATAGATGCCATTGCCGCTACACGCGGCCTTTTACTGGTAGATGTGCCACGCTTGCTGGACGTCAACACAGTGGGCGATATAACGCTTGCCACCTTGCACACCATGCAAATGGTGCAGGAAGGGCAGGCCATTGCAGGCGGCAGAGTGGTGCCGCTTATGGTGGAGGCAGAAAAGCTTAAGCAGGTAGAAGCTATTTGCCGGCAAGGTCCGCTTGTGGAAGTTCTGCCTTTAAAAAAGGCACAGGTTGGGCTTGTTACAACAGGTAACGAAGTATTTGAAGGCCGCATTAAAGATGCTTTTGGGCCAGTACTGCGGGAAAAATTTGCGTACTTTGGTTCTTGTATTATGGGGCAGGTATTAACGCCCGATAAAGGGGA
>CAZPTC010000354.1:0-1673 GCA_964589455.1 uncultured Desulfovibrionaceae bacterium
GTCCTTCTCCAGCTCTGTTGTCCCCAGCTGCTCCCCATGTAATGAGTAGGGGAATGTGTTGTTATGCCGTCCCAAGCGCATGACCCCCCTGCACATCTTCCAGAAGGGTATCCCCCAGGCAGGCATTGCCCGCAGTATCCTTAGGGGCCATTTCATAAAAAGCCTGCCAGGAACCCAGTTCATTCCACAAAATTTCAAAAGGCACAACAACAGCGTTTTGGGTATGCTCCATAACGGCATAGTCAATGGAGTCCGGGGGTATTGCCTGGCAAAGCTCTTTATCAAATGCCCAAAAGTCAAAGTCTTTTCTGCGGGAAGCCCACATATCCATTATGGCTTCCATCATGGCAGGGATATAATAACGCAGTTCCTCTAAGTATGTAGAGGCCTTGAATAAAAACATGCCGCTATTCCACAACGCATTGCCAGAATTAAGTAATTCCTGCGCTACTTCCATTTTGGGCTTTTCTACAAAGCGCACCACGCGGAAAACACCTTGTGCGCCAGTCACCTCATCCCCCTGGCAAATATACCCAAAGCCTGTTTCCGGGTGAGTAGGGCGTATGCCAAAAGTAACAAGCTTGCCCGCTAATGCCGCAGGAATGGCAAGCTCAACTGCTTGTCTCAGGTTTGCCAAAGGTTCCATACTATGGTCAGATGGCAGCACCATAAGCAAGGGGTCTTGCCCCATAGCCTGTGCAGAAAGCGCGGCAATGGCAATGGCTGGGGCAGTATTGCGGCCTACAGGTTCCAGCAGAATATCTGCTTTAATGCCCAGTTCCTGCAAAATACCGGCAGCAAAAAAACGGTGGCTTTCATTGCATACTACAATCGGTTCTGCGGCACCAGGTAACGCCATGCCACGCTGTACCGTGCCTGCAAAAAGGGTATTGCCCGCAAGATCCATAAATTGCTTAGGATGTTCTGCGCGAGAAAGAGGCCAAAGCCGTGTTCCGCTGCCTCCGCACAGAATAACAGGACGCAATATTGAAGCCATAACTCCCCCATCCAATGGTATTGTGTATCCAGAACTGCTGTAATCTCAAGGCATCACTTAGGTGCTTTGTATGCAATGGCAAGTAAAAACGCATTAGGTGCGTATACTTTCCTGGTTTTTATACCAGGTGTAGGTTTGCGTAAGGCCTTTTTCCAGCGGGATGCTGGCGTGCCAGCCAAGCGCATGGATTTTATGTACATCTAATAGTTTGCGGGGGGTACCATCTGGCTGTGCCGGGTTAGTTTTAATTTCCCCTTTAAAGCCTGTTACTTTGGCTAAAAGCCGGGCAAGCTCCATAATGGTTAAATCTTCCCCAGTGCCAATATTAACATGCTCCGCGTCGCTATAATGTTCCATAAGAAAAAGGCAGGCCTGCGCCAAATCATCCACATGCAGGAATTCTCTGTACACATTGCCAGTGCCCCATATAGTCACTTCTTGCGCGCCAGATTGGGCAGCTTTGTGGAAGCGGTCCATAAGTGCCGGGATCACGTGGCTGTTTTCTGGGTGGAACATATCCCCAGGCCCATATAAATTTGTGGGCATGGCAGAAATAGCGTTAAAGCCATATTGTTTTCTGTAGGCCTGGCACATTTTTATACCCGCAATTTTTGCAATAGCGTACCATTCATTTGTAGGTTCAAGGGCACCTTCTAAAAGGGCGCTCTCTGGTATT
>CAZPTC010000355.1:0-1660 GCA_964589455.1 uncultured Desulfovibrionaceae bacterium
CAAGCTGTCTGCGCCGCCTTCCTCACGGAATAATTGGATTTGAGAAGGTTTAGCACCAGCATTACCAGGATTGTACTCTTCGGGTTACTGCCCCTATAAGTTTTCTCTTTAATTAAAAAACTATTCCCGAAAAAATCGAGCCTGCGAGATTTTTTCGGGAATGGCAAAGTATGTGCGCGCCTCTTTTTTTGTCTGCGGGCAGAGTATGGTGTACCCCATGCGTGTATGGCAGACAAAAAAGAGGCGCGCACATGTTTTTTCCAGCCAGCCAGCATGCAACCCCCTCCCCCATGCCAAGCTCTCCACTCTCCAGCGCCAGTAGCCGCCAATAGCCGGTGCAGGGGCGCTTGCCCCTGCCGGGGGGTCTGGGGGCGAGCAGCCCCCAGTCCCAAGCCTTGACTTTTCGGAACTCTTCGTATAAGCAAAGAATTTCTAGCTAGGACTTGTGGCACTTAAAGAAGGTGGAATGCAAAAAACCGCATTAATCCAAACTATTGAATCCATTGCCCCGCTTTCCTTTGCGGAATCTTGGGACAAAAGCGGAATGCAGGTGTCCTCTTTTGGAGAGGATATTTCCCATCTTTTTGTTTGTCTTGACCCCACGCCCGCGGTATTGGAAGAAGCGCTGGGCAATTTACCTGCAAGTGCTGCGCCTTTTGTATTAAGCCACCATCCGCTTTCATTGAACCCGGCTTTGCCTGCGCGGGAAGATGTGTATACGCGCAGTTTGCGGCTGCTTTTTACGCATAATGCGGCTTTGTATGCGGCACATACGTCTTTGGATGTACGTGGGCCGGCGTTTTGGCTGGCGCATGAGCTTGGCATACAAAAGGGGGAGCCACTGGAGGAGGTGCCTGTGCCAGCGGGTCTGAAGCCAGATGTAGCGTTTGCGCCGCCTTTTGCCGCCGGGGTGCATGGTTTTGGTTTTGTGGGGGATATGCCCGTTCCGCTTTCTTTTGCGGCTTTTTGCGAAATACTTTCCCAATTTTTCCCTGTGCCGGACAGGCGGATTGGCCATATACCAGAACAGGTAAGGCGTGTGGCTTTTTGCGGTGGTTCCGGATCTTCCTTTGCGCGCGCGGCCTTGGCAAAAGGCGCGGATGTTTTCCTGACAGGTGATGTGAAATATCACGATGCCTTAGATTTGCTTTGTTCTGTGGAAAACAAAAGGTTTGCTCTGCTGGATGTGGGGCATTTTGCGCTGGAAGAAGAAATGATGCGGCGCCTCAGCCTTGTGCTTATTTCTGCTTTACCCGGTATATCCGTACGCTTTATCAAGGGAATAAACCCCTTCCAGCGTATTATCCCAATAGGAGACAATACATGAACCTTTATCTTTCTCAAATCAGCCAGCTTGTAGACTTGCAGCGCGTGGACGACGCTATTTTCCTAGTTAAACAGGAACTGAAGCAGGCTCCGCAGGAAGTGGAAGAACTTACCCGTCAGTTTAAAGGGCTGGAAGACCAAAAGAATAGAATACTTGATAAACTTCAACACCTTACAGAACAGCAAAAGCGCTTGGACGGGGATATTGAAGACGATACCGTGCGCCTGAAAAAAAGCAAAACCAAGCTTATGCAGGTGGGTAATACACGCGAATACCAGGCCATGATGCGCGAAATGGACACAATGGAAAAGCAAAACCACTCCCGAGAGGAAG
>CAZPTC010000356.1:0-1630 GCA_964589455.1 uncultured Desulfovibrionaceae bacterium
ATTCTAATACCATCATCTTTTGCTATTCCCTGTTTTTGATTGAATGGCTGATTGAGAATACGAAAATGGGTAAACTTTTGTGCATAGCTTTGGAGAATTTCAAGCGAATTATCGGTAGATGCGTCATTAATAGCAATTACTTCATATTCATTTTCTGGCATAGACTGATTTAATACAGAATCCAGTGCGCGCCCAAGATAGAGTGCCGCATTATATACAGGAATAATAATAGAAACTTTAAGCATATTCTTTCCTCTCAATCTCAAGACATCGTGCATGAAGCAAAAAACAGGATGTAAGGCACTCTTCATTCCCATGCCAAATCAATCCCCAGGTAATCCATTTTAACCATCATACGAGGTACGAAGTTTGCCATACAAATATAGCACCTGCATGGGGGGGAATGATATAGAGAGCTCTGTCCTCTAACAGGCGAAAGTTCCATTATCTTCTTTAGCAATAAAGTCAGCAAGCTTTGTTAAATCATGCCAGCCCGTTATATTTTCTATGTCAGCTCTAAAGTTGATCCCATAAAAATGTGTACAATTCTTTTGTGCTGCTTCAAAGTCTGTTATAGCGTCCCCTACCATAAGTGTCGCTTCTGGAAGAATATGGCTTTTTTCCACAATAGTTTGCAGTAAGACAGCCTTTTCAGGAGGTGTACCATAAACTCCTTGGAAGTATATATCCAGTCTGCGTTGCTGTAGTATGTTTTGTAACTCCACTTGCGGTGTACCAGAACATACATAGAGAGGCATTTTTGTATGCCAAGCTTCTAAAAATTCCAGTGCACCATTTACCATGGGACACTTTTGCATCTCAATTTTTATAATATGGGCAAACTCTGCTGCCATATTAGCAAGCTCTACTTCAGTTGCTTCTTTGCGCAGTAATACATGGTAAAGCCATTTAAATTTTTCCACGCGGCTCACACCACCATTTGCCTGATGATATGCCACAAACTGTGCCTGTATATCTGAGCCAAACTTTTCTGCAAGCTGTGAAAAAGCTTTGGTTTTGATACCAACACTGTCTAAAAGTACACCGTCGCAGTCAAATACTATCTGTTCTATTTTCACAAAATTCCCTCAAACTTTCAGGCAATTATGAAAATTGAGTAAATTCTGAACAGCCATTATTTCCATTTCCACACGCCCCTCTACTGCATAGGACGCAGCGTGCGGAGTAAGAACCACTTGCGGAAAATTTATTAAAGGGCCGTGATAAGGCTCAGTTGTGAAAACATCAAATGCAGCACCTTTAATCTGACCAGACTGAAGCGCATGTACAAGAGCATTTTCATCCACAAGTCCACCACGCGCTGCATTGACAAGAAAACTGCCAGGCTGCATATGTTGTATTTCTGCTTCTCCTAAAATAGGCCTGCCATCTGCTGGCTTTGATGCATGGAGTGAGATAATTTGTGAAAATGCCAACAGCTCATTGAGCGGTAAATAGCTATAGGGTGTTTCTACCGGGCGAAGGTCATAGTACGCAATATTGGCACCAAATGCCTGTAAAAAGCCTGCCAGCATTTGGCCTACTCTACCAAAGCCAATAATACCTACATTTTTTTGAAAAAGTAGGTTTCCCATCTGCTTTTTCCAAACATTTTGCCTGAGTTGACTAT
>CAZPTC010000357.1:0-1591 GCA_964589455.1 uncultured Desulfovibrionaceae bacterium
TTGGGGCTAATTTTTTTTTAAAAAATTGTTCCCCCCCTCCCCCAAACCCCCACCCCACTCCAAAAAAACTTTTATTATGGGTTAATGTTTGCTTGTGCGACTGCTTGAGCAAAACCCAACATCCTTTTTTTGCTCCATAACTTTTTACTTTAACAGGGTGTACTATGGAAAACGCCATTCTTCTCCAAAACGCCATTGTCCTCTCTATGAATCCCCAGCGGGAACTTTTCCTCAAAGGCGACGTGCTTATTGAAGGCGATAAAATTATCGCAGCAGGCCATATCCCCGCAGATCAGAAAAAAGCCGTGCGGCCTGAAAATATTGTAGATTGCACAGGCAAAATTGTTATGCCAGGCCTTGTAAATACCCATGTGCATACTTCCCAGCAGTTAGAGCGCGGCCTAGCAGATGACATTGACCTTATCACTTGGCTGCACGACCGCACATGGCCCTTTGAGTCTAATCTGACAGAAGAAGACGCCTATTATTCCAGCTTGTTATGCGGCTGCGAGCTTATCCGCTCTGGTGTCACCACCTTTGCAGAGGCTGGTGGGCAACATGTAGACAGCATGGGCAAAGCCGTTACCGAACTTGGCCTGCGCGCCGCCCTTTGCCAAAGCTCCTTAGACTGTGGCGATGGCCTGCCCAAAGGCTGGGTTAAACCCACAGAAGACATGCTTGCCATGCAAGTAGCCCAGCACAAAAAATGGCAAGGGGCTGCAAGTGGCCGTATACGCCACTTTTTTGGCCTGCGCACCATTTTTAATAACTCCGATGAACTTATTTCCCGTTCTAAAGCTTTAGCGGACGAATACGGTACCATGCTCAATATGCACGTTGCCGAAATTCTTGATGAGGTGCGCTTTGCAGAAGCCACCCGTGGCCGCACCACTGTGGAACACCTTGCCCACCTTGGTGCCCTTGGCCCCAACCTGCTTGCCGTGCATACCGTATGGATGACCCCGCGTGAACTTGACCTTTTTGCCTTGCACAATGTCAAAGTTTCCCACAACCCCGCCGCTGCCATGCGTGTACTGGGCTTTGCCTTTATCCCTGAAATGCTGGATCGTGGTATTTGCGTTTCCATAGGCACAGACGGTGCGCCCAGCAATAACCGTATGGATATGCTGGACGAAATGTACCTGACAGGCCTTTTGCACAAAGGCCGCCGCCTTGACCCCACAGTTGTGCCCGCCGAATCTGTTATAGAAATGGCCACCATTAAAGGCGCAGAAGCCCTTATGTGGGAAAAAGAAGTTGGCTCTCTGGAAGCCGGCAAAAAGGCAGACCTTATTATCCTTAACCCGCGTCACCCAGGCTCCCTGCCTCTGCACAATATCCCCTCCCAGCTCGTGTACGCCATGCACAGCCAGAATGTAGAGTCTTCTATGGTAGACGGCAAATGGCTTATGCGTGACGGTAAAATTCTTACTGTCAACGAAGAACATATTATGGACGAATCCATTACCCGCGCTACCCAAATTCGCACCCGCGCCGGGATTGCGGTAAAAAGCCGTTTTTTGGTAAGGGAGTGAGAGCGTGGGGGGGGGGGGGGGGGGGGGGGGGGGGGGGGGGGGGGGGGGGGGGGGGG
>CAZPTC010000358.1:0-1587 GCA_964589455.1 uncultured Desulfovibrionaceae bacterium
GCACCCTTTTGTTACAACAAAAGGGTGCTCCCCTCCCTCATATTCACTTCCTCTCTTCCAACAAATTCACAATCCGGGCAGCGGCGCAGGCAGCGCCAAAGCCATTATCAATATTCATTACACCAGCTCCTGGTGCGCAGCTAATAAGCATACTGGAAAGGGCGCTTTTGCCGTTTTCTGCCATGCCGTATCCTGTGGAAGTAGGCACGGTAAAAAGGGGTTTAGAGGTAAGGCCGCCCATAAGGGAAGCCAGGGCGGCGTCTAAACCTGCCACAACAATAAGAATATCGTGGCTGTTTATTTCTGGCAGGCGTTGCTCTAAGCGCCAAAGGCCGGCCACGCCGCAGTCTTCATACACGGTGTGGGGGATGCCTAAATATTCCAAAGTACGGGCGGCCTCCCATGTAACGGGGCCATCGGCTGTTCCGGCAGAAACAACAGCTACGCGGGCGCAGTTGCGGGGCGGCAGGGCGCGGGCAAAGGCTGTACGGGAAAGGGGGTGGTAATTCACACCGGCCTGTATATCTGCGGGAAAAGAGTAGAATATATCGGGTTCCAGCCTTGTAAAAAGGATGGCATGGCCGGAATTTTGGTTAAAAGACTGCAAAAGGTGCAGCAGGGTTTCTTTGGATTTTCCCTGGCAGAAAACGGCTTCTGGCAGGCCAATGCGGGCGGCGCGGCCGTGATCAAAAAGCACATGGGGAATGTTTTGATTTTGGGATATATGGGGGGGCGGAATGGGTGTTTCCATAAGGGTGAACCTTTGCCTTGCTAAATGTCAGACTTGACAAACAGGGGGTGAAAACCTAACTAATAAAGAACCGCTCAAAGTGGCTTACTTTGTGGGCGAGCAAAATGGAATGGATACGCTTAATATATGGAGGGCAGTATGCCAGGCAAAAATTCTTGTCAAGTCTTTACGCAAGCGCTTGAAAGCGCAAGGGATAAACTTTTTACTCACCCTATAGCCGCAACTGAGGCGGGTAGGCTAAAGTGCTTGGAAGTATTAGAAAACTGTGCTTCCCTTGTGTTAAACGGGGCAGATAAGTGGAACAGCCGTGCTACTCCAATGGTGGCCTGGGCATCTGATTATGTGGGGGCGCTTGGCATCCTTAATCCAGATAATAAGTACCAATATGTTTTTTTGCAAGAAGGTGGGGAGTACGAATTAACCATACACCGCGGCAGCCATTGCCAGCTTACTTTCCAGATAATGGATGGTAACCCCCTTTCTACATTCCCAAAAAGCCTTATGGATATAGACTTTACCGCAATACCGGCAGACAGCACCAAAGTGGTGCGTTTTGGCGGGAAAAATGCGGATTACCCCGTGCCTGCCGGGGCTATGGTTATGTTTATGCGCCAGACTTTTTCTGACTGGGAAAAAGAAACGCCCTCACTTTTAAAAGTGCGTCGGGTAAATGCAAGTTTGGAAGACGCGCGTAAAGATGACCGCTTTGTTTTTGCAGCCAAGATGTTGGAAGAGTTGATAAACACTCACTACGGCATGACCACAAATTTGCTTAAAATACCTGCCAACCTTGTTGCACCGCCAAAAGGCACAGGGGATCAGGGGCTTGCTGGTCA
>CAZPTC010000359.1:0-1561 GCA_964589455.1 uncultured Desulfovibrionaceae bacterium
AAGGCTACAGTAGAAAGTCTTCCGGAGCTGAACTTCAGCAGCCTTTGTATGACCGGCATTGTATGACCAAAAAAGAGGGGTCACACCTTTTAGATGTAACCCCATGATTTTTATGGTGGGCCATCCGTGACTTGAACACGGAACCAACTGATTAAGAGTCAGCTGCTCTACCAATTGAGCTAATGACCCGCTGCGCTAACCAGAAGTAAATACGCAAAGAGTGGCAGAAGGTCAAGCATTTTTTTGCAATGGATAGGTATTTCCAGAATATCTCAATATTATTGGATTTTAACGCCATCTCCTTAGAACTGTGTAGTCTTGAGTATGGGAGTAGGGTGCTGTTTAGGCTTCCTGAACCGGAATAATTCTGGTAGATGTGGCATCTTTTGGCTGTGTAATGGGAACAAAAAGTTTCAGCACGCCATTTTTCAAGGTTGCCTGTATTTCTTCGCCTTGTGCTGGAGGAGGGAGGGCAATTTCCAGGGCGTATTCTGCTTCACTAAATTCTAATGTAATGAGAGAAGCGTTTTCCTTAAGCATAAAATATGTGCGCCCATGTATTCGTATAGATTTATCCGTGCGTTCAATCCGTAAGTTTTCTGGCAGCACACTGGGTACTTCTACATTTATGGTAAAGCCTTCTTCTGCCGTAAGAATATCCGTAACAGGGCGCTTGCGCTGGTGTGCCACAGCGCCAAAGTCCCCAGGAAAGTATTGTTTAAAAGAGGCGTTAAGTGGCCCATGCTCCTTTTTGGGTACTCTAAGCTCTACAATGCCGTGGCAAATTTTTGTTTTAATATCTGGCAGATGTGGTTTTGGCAGTTGGATGCGACGTGAAAATTTGCCAATCACTCTTTCCTGGCGCACATAGGTACCTGTTTCTTCTGGTATTATGCCTGAAATATGGATGCAGTTACCTTCTGACTGGCAAGAAAAATTCTCTTCTCCCACATGCGGTATTGAGCAGAAAAGTAAAAAATCCTGTGGGGTTTCCCATACATTTACCGCAGGAAACGGGTCTTCTGGCGTGGAGCCCATATTAAGCAGATGCTGGAAAAAAATGGAAGGCGTGGGAAAAAAAACACTCGTCATACCAACCTCTTTTGTTGAAACACAAATGTTGCACACAGCACTTGATTGACAGGCCTTACGTAACATTTTAGAAAATATAACACACTTTGCTTGAAGAAGGTTTTATGGATACACCCCGTGCAGATTTACATACCCATTCCACAGCTTCTGATGGCTCCTATTCTCCACAGGCCTTGGTGCAGCTTGCTCTAAAGCAAGGGCTTTATGCACTGGCCCTTACAGACCATGATACGCTTTCAGGGCTGGAAGCAGCAGAAAATGCCTGCCTTGGCACGCCATTGCGCTTTATCCGCGGTGTGGAAGTAAGCGCAAAAGCTGAGGGTGGTGATGTGCATCTGCTTGGTTTGTGGCTGCCGCCAAAAGCAGTAGTGGGGAAAAAGGGCGAAGCGTATGTGCGATTGGAGGCACTGCTGGAATATATACGTCAACTTCGCGAAGAACGGAACCTGCTTATTTTGCATAAACTGCA
>CAZPTC010000360.1:0-1559 GCA_964589455.1 uncultured Desulfovibrionaceae bacterium
TTAAAAATGTAGGTAGAAAGGTACACCTTGCTTTGGGCATTTTCAATAGCTTCCAGCATCACTGGGTAGGCTTCTTCCCCATGTTGCAAAAGGGTAACATGGTTGCCCGTCATACGCTCCTGCCCAGTAATATTATAGCCTACAAGGCTTAATGGTGGTATAAGGGTTTGGGCTTCCTGCACTTTTAAAATATCGCGGGCAATAAGCAGGTCTGCTTCTGTTTGGCGAATAACAGCCTTTTCCATAAGCTTTTGCGCTCTGCTGTCCACTCTGCCAACGCCAAAAAGCAAATAGGCCAATGTGCCAATGTAGGGTACAAGAAAAATAAAGGCTATCCACCCTAAGGCGGCCTGCGGGTCGCGCTTATGCAAAAGCGCATGGCACGCTGCTACAATATCTAAAATTGTGGCAAGGGTAGCTATGATAAGAATAATATATGTCCACATAAATGAAATCCGTTCTGCAAGGAATAAACTGCCTCGCATGAGGTGTCAAGGTTCACGGGTAAAGCAGGAGAAGACATTATCATACGCCCAGCATTACGCAAACCCAGTTTGACAAATTCTCTTGAGAGTGTATGCTCTTATTTAAAGAATTATGGCAAAAAACATAAAAAACCAAAGCTTTCCTTATGGATATAAGACTTTGCACCCTTCCTGCATAAGGAAAAGGAGCGTGTATGACGTGTATTAGCATTGATAAATCGCTTTGCAATGGTGATGGTCTTTGCACCAAGGTTTGCCCTGCTGCTTGTCTTACCTTAGAAGATGGCAAGGCTAAGGCCACGCATCTTGCCCCTAAAACCTGCATACGCTGTGGGCAATGTATGGCTGTTTGCCCTAAAATGGCTATTGCACTGGATGACTACAAACCTGCTGAGTTTGGCAAAATACAAAACTCCATTGACCCCGTGCAGTTTGAAACTATGGCAAAATCCCGCCGTTCAGTGCGACTTTTTAAGCCAGGTTTTGTGCCCCAGGCAGAGTTAGCCCACGCACTGGATGTTGCCCGCTATGCACCTACTGGCAAAAATGCGCAGGATGTGGAGTGGGTTGTGGTAAGCGGGCCGGAAAAAATCCACGCTTTGGAAACACTTGTTATTGATATTTTGCGTGGCATGCCAGAGGGAAAGCGCCTTGCGCAAAGCTTTGATGCCGGCCAAACACCCATCTTACGCTCTGCCCCGCATCTTATATTCAATCACAGCCAAGTGGAATACGACATGCATAAGGCAGATTCTGCCATTGCCATGACCTATTTGGAGCTTATGCTGTACAGCATGGGTATTGCTTCTTGCTGGGCAGGGTATTTTATGCGCGTTGCAAACTTAGATGCGCGTATTGGGGAATTTTTGGGGATGAATGAAAACCGCAAAATACAATGTGCGCTTATGGTGGGATACCCGCTTTTGAAATACCAGCGCATTCCGCCGCGTAAAGATTTGCGGGTGCAATGGATAGATTAATAACGAAGCAAGTCCTGCGCGAGCTGGTGATAAAGCTTACTGTGCGTATGGGTGGAATGTTGGCATTAGCTGTTGCTGTGCTATCTGCCGTATG
>CAZPTC010000361.1:0-1553 GCA_964589455.1 uncultured Desulfovibrionaceae bacterium
TATGCCTGGCATTCTGCTTACTGCCATTTTTATTGGGGTTATTATTCTCCGTGTAAAAAGACACCCGGAGCTTGCGCCTTACTCTCCCAAATTTACGCTTAAAGAAAAGCTTTTGTCCCTTACGGGCCTTATACCTATGGTACTGCTTTTTACCCTTGTAATTGGCGGTATTCTTTTTGGGCTTTTCACACCTGGCGAAGGCGGCGCTGTTGGCGCTATGGGCGCTTTTCTTTATGGCCTTGTGCGGCGGCAGCTCACCTGGGCGGGCCTGAAGCACGCGCTGTTCGGAACGGCAGTTCTTACGGGCAAGGTGTTTGTCATACTGGCCGGGGTGTATGTGTTTGGGGCATTTTTGGCGTCTTCACGTTTGCCGAACCTTTTGGCAAACTTTGTGACCGGGCTGGAAATGAACCGCTACCTTATTCTTGGCTTTGTTATTCTGCTTTATATTTTACTTGGTTGCGTGATGAATGTAACCCCCATGCTTTTGCTTACTTTGCCTGCTATTTTTCCCACTATTGATGCTCTTGGCTTTGATGGCGTATGGTTTGGCGTGCTTACCGTCATGGTGATGGAAATGGGCCTTATTACGCCCCCCATTGGTATGAATGTGTTTACTATGGCAAGCCTTGCGCCAGATGTGCCTATGGTGACCATTTTTAAAGGGGTGTTACCTTTCTTTGTGGGTATGCTTATTTGCATTAGCCTTATTATTTTATTCCCGCAAATTGCCCTTTGGTTACCAAGTATCATGTAGTATTTTGTCTTTTTTAACTTTTTCTCATACAAAAAAAGGCAAGGCAGTTGTACCAACTACCTTGCCTTTTCATTTATACAGTATTTTCTTTACTTCACTTCCGTCACAACCCAGGGCAAACCAAACTTCGCCAAGGCTTCCAAAAAGGGGTCGGGGTTAAGCTGTTCCATATTCCACACACCTTTTTCGTGCCATTTTTTGGTCAGCATCATCATGCCGCCCACCATAGCAGGCACGCCTGTTGTGTAAGAAATGGCCTGGGAGCCCACTTCTTTATAGCAGGCTTCGTGGTCGCAGATATTATAGATATAGTAGGTTTTGGGCTGTCCGTTCTTTATGCCTTGCATAAGGCAACCTATGCAGGTTTTGCCTTTTGTGCGGGGGCCTAAAGAGGCGGGGTCTGGCAAAAGTTTGGCAAGAAACTGTATAGGCACAATTTCCTGCCCTTGAAATTCTACAGGGTCAATACCAATAAGACCCACGTTTTCAAATATTTTCAGGTGATTCAAATAATTGTCTGAAAAAGTCATCCAAAAACGGGCGCGCTTTAAGCCTTTTAGGTTCAGTACCAGAGATTCTAATTCCTCATGGTACATAAGGTAGCAATTTTTTTTGCCAATACCTTCTGGGAAGTCGAACACCATTTTCCATGCAAGGGGGTCAGTTTCCACCCATTCGCCGCGTTCCCAGTAGCGCCCACGGGAGGTAACTTCCCTCAGGTTTATTTCCGGGTTAAAGTTGGTGGCAAAGGGCAGGCCGTGGTCACCGGCATTGGCGTCAATAATATCCAGCACAT
>CAZPTC010000362.1:0-1545 GCA_964589455.1 uncultured Desulfovibrionaceae bacterium
GGCGTTGTGCTTACAGGTGGTACGGCCCTTATACAGGGCTGCCCGGAACTTGCAGAACAAATTTTCAATATGCCTACACGCCTTGGGTACCCGCGTAATATTACAGGTATGAAAGATCTTGTGAATAATCCAAAATTCGCCACTGCCATTGGGCTTTTGCGGTACGGCGCCGAGAAGGAAGGAATCGAAAGCGACGACACCGCCATGCGCGTGACAACAAGCGAAACCAACACATTCAACAATATCCTTACGCGGATGAAAAAGTGGTTTTCTGAGATAAAATAATACCTCGCGGTATTTTTGCATACAAACACATTTGGAGGGGAATATGGAAATGCTAGTGGAAGAATTCAGCCAGGCAGCCAAGATAAAAGTGTTCGGTGTTGGTGGTGGGGGCGGAAATGCTGTGGAAAATATGATCCAGTCCAATCTTACCGGTGTTTCTTTCATCTGCGCGAATACAGATGCTCAGGCCCTTACACGCTCCAGCGCGGAACATAAAATTCAACTTGGCAGAGAAAAAACCCGCGGCCTTGGTGCCGGCGCTAAAAGCGAAGTGGGCCAAGCCGCCGCTGAAGAAAGCCTGGACGATATCCGCGAGGCTATTGGCGATGCAGACATGGTGTTTGTTACTGCCGGTATGGGTGGTGGCACAGGTACTGGCGCTGCCCCAGTTATTGCGCGCGTTGCCAAAGAAAAAGGCGCCCTTACTGTTGGCGTTATTACCAAACCCTTCCACTTTGAAGGCGATAAACGCATGAAAGTGGCAGAAAAAGGCATTAGCGAACTTAGCCAGCATGTAGACAGCATTGTCACTATCCCTAATGACCGCCTTACTGCCGTTGCCCCCAAAAACGCCAAAGTTACAGAAATGTTCCGCATGGCGGATAATGTGCTGTGCTCTGCCGTGCGCGGCGTAACAGACCTTATCACCAAGCCTGGCCTTATTAACGCAGACTTTGCAGACGTGCGCACCGTTATGGGAGAGCGCGGCCTTGCCCTTATGGGCGAAGGTGCCGCCCGTGGCGAAGGCAGGGCCCTTACAGCCGCCAAGCAGGCCATTACCAGCCCCTTATTGGAAGATGTTTCCATTGCAGGCTCCCGTGCCCTTCTGGTCAATATTACAGCCAGCGACCTTGGCATGGACGAATTTTCCGAAATCAGCTCCTACATACTGGAAGCTGCCCGCGGCTCCCGCAACGAAGACCCCATTGTGGTCACTGCCGTGTGTGAAGATGAAACCTTGGGCGATGAACTGCATGTAACTGTTATTGCAACAGGTATTGAAAAAGTGGAACCCGCCCATGTGCTTAGCGCGCAGGGTACCGCTAAAGTGACCAATTTCCAGGCAGCGCCTACACAGGGTTCTTTGCTTGCCAGCAACCCGGCACCTGCAAGCGCGGTGCCCCAAATGGTGCAAACCCAAAGCGCAAATTACCCCTACCGCCCAAAGTCTGATGATGAATACAATATACCAGCATATTTGCGAAAAGTGGAACATAGCCGGCGCGTGGCACCCCATGCTCCAGGCGCCGAAGATTTTAC
>CAZPTC010000363.1:0-1532 GCA_964589455.1 uncultured Desulfovibrionaceae bacterium
ACCCATAAAACAGAGCCATCCTCCAGCACCACACGATGCCTGGAAGGGTTTTGACCCTCTTTACGCGCATAAAAAAGCAGAAAAATGCCAATAAACAGCATGGGTAAGCAAAGAATTTGCCCCATAGTCACCCAGTCAAAGTACAAATAGCCAAGCTGGGCGTCTGGCACGCGGAAAAACTCTACCCCCATACGGAAAAGAGAGTAGCATACCGCAAATACGCCGGAAACTGCACCCAGTGGCCGCGGCTTGCGAGAAAAAAGCCACACAATGAGGAAAAGCAAGAGGCCTTCAAGGCCGGCTTCGTACAACTGGGTGGGGTGACGGGGTAGGTCGCCCGCATAGGGAAACACTATGCCCCAAGGCATAGTGGTGACATTGCCCCACAGTTCTGCGTTAATAAAGTTGGCAATACGGCCAAATAAAAGACCAAGAGGAACAAGGGGGGCTACAAAGTCTGTTACATCTAAAAAGCGCTTGCGCTTTGCTTTTGCCCAAATAAAGGCCACAAGCAAAACCCCGATAAGCCCGCCGTGGAAGCTCATGCCGCCATGCCATACGCGCAAAATTTCCAAGGGGTCTGCAAGGTAGGTTTGCAGGTCATAAAACAGCACATAACCCAGGCGGGCGCCTATAATAACGCCCAACATGGCCCATGTGGCAATGTCGTCCACATCATTCTTGGTCCAGCCAGAACCAGGCTTTCCAGCACGGTATCTGCCTAAAAACCAGGCAGTACCAAATGCCAAAATGTACATAAGGCCATACCAGTGTACTTGTAATGGCCCTACAGAAAATGCAACCGGGTCTATTTGCGGGTAGCTTAACATAGGCTTTTTCCTTACGTTAAAACAGAGTTTGCAGACTACTACTACTTGAGAAAAAAAACAAGCGGATTATTTTGCGTGTTATTGGTAAATGGCAAATTAAGCGGGCAAGGGGCGTTTTAAGGGTAAACTCCGCAATATGCCAGTTTTCAGGCTATTTGCTTTTCTGGCTGAAACAGGCTATACATACCCAGCGCATAAACTTGAGGATGTATATGAAAAACTTTTTTCTTAAAGTCTGCCTGGTATTCACGGCCCTTGTTGTAATGGCTGGTATACCCCAGGCACAAGCAGCCGGAGCAAAACCAATGGTTAAATTTGAAACAACAATGGGTGATATCACCGTGGAACTGGACGCTGAAAAGGCCCCGCTTACTGTTGCCAATTTTTTGGAATATGTAAAAAGCGGCCACTATGACGGCACCATTTTTCACCGCGTGATAGACGACTTTATGGTGCAGGGTGGCGGTTTTGACCAAAATATGACCCAAAAACCCGCGCCTAAAACCGTGAAAAATGAAGCGGACAATGGCCTGAAAAACGACAAGTACACCCTTGCCATGGCCCGTACCCCTGACCCGCATTCCGCATCTGCTCAATTCTTTATCAACACCAAAGACAATGATTTCCTGAATTTTACTGCCCCCACCCCCTCTGGCTGGGGTTATGCCGTGTTTGGCAAAGTGGTGGAAGGTAAGGAAGTAG
>CAZPTC010000364.1:0-1507 GCA_964589455.1 uncultured Desulfovibrionaceae bacterium
ACGCGCACCCAGCCTTTACCGGCAGAGAGGGATATTCTTGCCCCTGTGGATTATCTTACTCTTTCCCCAGCGCTTGGCACAGTGCCGTCAGGTATGCAGGCGCAAGTGCCGCCTGTTTTTGCCACTGCCCCTGCCGGAGCATTTCTTACATTAGATGAAATGCTTGCCAGGCATATACAGGATGCGCTTGTGCTTTCCCACGGGAAAATACAGGGCAAAGGCGGCGCTGCAGAACTGCTTGGGGTAAATGAAAGCACCCTGCGGTCTAAAATGAAAAAATTGGGTATAGACAGGTGACATGCGTAAAATACGAAGGCTGCTGGCCACAAAAAAGTTGCTGTTTTTAAGGAAATATTTTAAGTTTAGCACAGAAAAACTCTGCTAAAGGAGAGCAACATGCGTGCCTCGCAAGTTTTAGAGCTACACAGAAATGCCATACGCGAAGTAGGAGAACGCTATAAACCTAAGGGTATTACAAATCTTAGGGTTTTTGGCTCTGTTGTGAATGGAACAGATACCGAAAGCAGTGATATAGACTTTCTGGTAGATGCAGAAAAGCATGTAAGCCTTTTTACTATTGGTTGTTTTTATAGTGATTTAGAAGATATTCTTAAAAGAAATATTGACCTTGTTGTGTCAGATGAAATTCCTTCTTCTTTTAAACTCCAAGTGCTCAATGAGGCAAAAGCAGTATGATACACGAGCGTGAAAGAGCTGCATTGTATCTTCATGATATTGAACGCTCAATTGAAGTTATCTATACATTTATTGATGGAATGACACTGGAATCTTTTAAAGAAGATATTAAGACGCAAGACGCTGTACACATGCGCCTTCTTGTTATTGGTGAATCTGTCAGCAATATGCAACAAAAATGCCCACAGGTTTTGGAAAAGCATACGCAAATTCCTTGGCGTGAAATTCGTGGTATGCGAAATAAAATGGCGCATGAGTATTTTGCGATTATACCAGAGCGTACATGGGAAACTATACAAAAGGACTTAGCACTCTTGCATGAAGCTGTAGCGAATATTAAGCAATCCGATCCAGAGCTTGCAGAATGTATATCCGCGCTTCATTCCAGTATGCGCAAAAATTGATAGCATACAATAGCCCCCCCGAAAAACAGCTTTTTTCCTGGGGGGCTTGTGTATGCTATGCGTCAGACGTTATTTTGTAATGGCAGGCGGGCGGAAGTCCACATCTTCCATAATCTGGTAAATCACGCTGCCTTCTGCAGTTTTGGGAATAGGCCAGCCAGTGAGGTAACAGAAGGTGGGCACAAGGTCCACAAGGTTACACACACGCTCCATTTTAAAGCCCTGGCGAATGCCAAGCTTAGGCCCGTAGAACACGCACAGGGTTTTAATGGTGCCAATACCAAACTCAGAAGAAGGCAGAATGGGGCCGTGCTGCATGGTGTATTCTGGCCAGTAGGCGTACACCACGTCACCGCACTGTTCGCCCCAAAGGCCCAGCATCATGGCTTCCTGCTTGGGAATAGCCA
>CAZPTC010000365.1:0-1507 GCA_964589455.1 uncultured Desulfovibrionaceae bacterium
GATTGTGCGGGATGAAGAATAAGCCCGCGTGCGCACCAAAGAAGAGCCTGCAGCAGAAGAACGCCTGATTGACCTTTTGCTGCCAGGTGCCGCGAGTGACGGCAATTCCCGCGAAGCCACCCGCGAAAAACTGCGCAATCTCTGGCGTCTTGGCCACCTGGATAACCATGAAGTAGAAGTGGAAGTTTCTGAAAATACCCCCTCTATGGACATGTTTGCCGTGCCCGGTATGGAACAGCTTGGCGACCAGATGAAAAGCATGATGGGCCGCTTTATGCCCCCTAAAAAAACCCGCCGCCGCATGAAAACCCGCGCTGCCTGGGATATTCTGCTTTCGCAGGAATGCGAACACCTTATTGATGAAGACAAAATTATAGAAACAGCCAAAGAACGTGTGGAACAAAGCGGCATTATCTTTATTGATGAAATAGATAAAATTGCCACAGGAACAGGCAATGGCTCCCGCAGTTCCGATATTTCCCGCGAAGGTGTGCAGCGTGACCTTTTGCCCATTGTAGAAGGCTGCACAGTCAATACAAAATACGGTATGGTAAAGACAGACCACGTCCTCTTTATAGGCGCAGGTGCCTTTCACTTCAGTAAACCTTCAGACCTTATCCCGGAAATGCAGGGCCGTTTCCCCTTGCGTGTAGAATTACAAGCCTTGGGTAAAGAAGAATTTTACCGCATTCTTACAGAGCCGGATAATTCCCTGCAAAAGCAGTATTCCGCCCTGCTTGCCACAGAAGGCGTGAAGCTGGAGTTTGATAAGTCCGGTCTGGAAGAAATTGCCGCCTTTGCAGAAGAAACAAACCTGAAGAGCGAAAATATTGGCGCCCGCCGCCTGTACACCATTTTGGAGAAAATTCTGGCGGATATTTCCTTTGATGCGCCTTCTAAAAAAGGTACGCATATCATTATTGATAAAGCCTACGTAGAAGAACACTTGGAAGATGTACGCGCAGACGCTGACCTTTCGCAGTATGTTTTGTAGGAGTATTAGGGGGAGAGAAGGGGAACCCCTCTTTTTACAAAAGTGAGGTTCTCCTTCTCTCCCCCTAACCCCCTCTCATCCCCTCCTGCCAAATAATATACGCTATTCTCTCTCGTTTTACCCAATGGGCAAGCGCCACCGCTTTTCCATTGGGTATTTTTTGTACCTATCCCCCTATCCAAGTGAAGAAAAGGGCATAGTTGCGCAACCGCCATATTTCATGTATAAAGCATGTAAGAGTAAGTTTTTTCAGGGAGGATACTATGGCGCTTCCACTTATCATTATGGGTGCTACTGGCAGAATGGGTTCCACCATTACACGCCTTGCACTTGCACGGCAAGATGTAAAAATTGCGGCTCTGGCAGACAGGGAAAATAAAGCAAAAGAGCTGCCCTATACCTGCTGTTTGCTGGATGTAGCAGACACCAAGGGCTTAGAACAGGTGCTGCATGACTTTCCAGATGCAATTTTTATTGACTTTACAGCGCCAGAAGCCAGCCTTGCTACAGCCA